>JALWGG010000152.1 GCA_027013765.1 Acidilobaceae archaeon | reverse complement strand
CAGAGGGTGGCCCTGGCAAGGGCGCTAGCCCACGATCCCCCGGTCATACTGGCTGATGAGCCAACTGCTAACCTGGATTATGATAATAAGGTTAGGGTTGTAGGGCTCCTAAGGGAGGTTGCAGATAGGGGTAAGACCGTAGTCTTTGCAACCCACGACCCCGAGCTGGCGAGGTCCTCTGACGCTATTGTGAGGGTGCTCGACGGGAGGGTGGTCGGGTCTTGAGCCTTGCAAGGGCTGGAGCTAGGACTGTATACAGGGGGAGGCTTGAGACTATCGTCCTGGTGGTGCTAGTCTTCCTCATCGTCGTCCAGCACGGGTTCCTATCCCTCTCAAGGTATAACATCGGGTACCACATCTACGAGCAGATTAGGGATGAGAACGGGGACCTGAGCATAGGAGTCTCGCTCAAGGACGGGGAGGCTGCCGCTGCTATAGCGTCAGAGGTCCTCAGGGCCGAGAGGGTCGAGTTGAAGACCTTCTATAGGGTGAAGGCCACTATAGGGAATAACACGTTTATAGCGCCACTGATAAGCCTAGACGAGCTACCCGGCTTCGCATCCATAGCAAGCCTGAAGGAGGGGAGGCCTCCCGAGGCTCCTGGGGAGGCCGGTGTCTATACCGTCGTGGCGTCGGGCTCCCGCGGCCTAGGGCTTGAGGGCTCGGTTAAGCCCGGGGATAGGCTTGTTATCGAGGCATACACTGGTAGGGGGATAAAGAGGCTTGAGGTCAACGTGACGGGGGTCTATAAGGGGTTCTCCTGGGTCGCCGGGTCCCCATACTCGATACTGGTCCCCAGTGTACCCGAGGAGTTGAGGTCCTCGGGGTTCGCCATAGTCTCTATATGGCTAGCCAGCGGGGATCCGGAGGATGCCGCTAGCATGCTTGTCGAGGCACTCAACATTAGTGGGGTTAAGGTGTATGACGTATTTGTTAATAGCCCTGAGAGGAATCCGATAGCCGCGTTAGTCAAGAGCGGCTTCAACCTGCTTAGCATACCGGCCTCTATAATGCTTGCCTTCGCATTCATCCTCCCAGCCGCTGCCGGGAGCGTATCTGTGTTCAGGGATATGAGGACCTTGTCGGTGCTGAGGGCTATGGGTGCTGGTAGGGGTGGCCTGGCGCTCTACTACATGGTTCCATGGATCCTGAGGGCTGTTATTGGAGTCATCATAGCGGTCGTCTTCCTTGCTGTTTACTCTGACAACCTCTATTTCAAGCTGTTCGTCGGGGACTCTGAGATAGCAAGGGAGATGGCGGAGTCCTATGGATTCAAGCTTGATCCTGCAACGCTTGCTAGGGCCTCCGTGAATGCCCTGGCCATGGTTGTCTTGGGGAGCCTTGTGCCGCTCATTGCTGCTAGTAGGGTTGATATAGTACAGGTTTTGAGGATTGGGGAGCTTCCTATAGTTGCTAGGCCTCCAAGGATCGGTGTTCCGGGCCCCCTACTCCTGAGGAATAGTCTAAGGGATCTGGCGGCGAGGTGGTGGAAGGTCCTCGGGTTCATACTGTCCATGGGCCTCCTCTGGGGCGTCTCTGTCGCCATAGATATGGAGACTGGATCCCTCAACGAGATCAAGCATTTCTTCCTAAACGAGTCCAGGACGGATTTGTACATGACATTTGCATCGGTAGCCCCGGAGGTGCCTGAACCCGTGTCTGAGAGGGTGGCCCGCCTCCTCGACTCGGATGATAGGGTGTACTCCTTCACAGTGTTTGATGGCGAGAGCGCTCCCTCGCTCCTCCCCAATGGGGCTAGGGTTATGATGTTCTACATAGTGATAACTGGGGGTGACCCTGCAACTGCCTTCCCCCTGGAGGATGGAAGGTATCCTAGCGGGCCTGGGGAGGCGGCTATATCGGTGTATATGGCTGATTACCTGGGGGTTGGCCTGGGGGATGGTATAGAGCTTGAGGCTCCCAACGGCTCCACCGTTTCATTCACTATAGTGGGGCTGACTAAGTCCATGACTAATAATGGGTTCCACGCCATTGTGGCCCCCGGCGAGGACCTCTTCCAGACTAGTCCGGGCACCTTGTTCGCCCTAGCTTATGTTGATCTACGCGATGGCGTCGACCCCAAGATGTTCGCCGACAGCTTCTCCAGCGAGGTATCTAAGGCCGGGTATATTGTGCAGTTGAGGTACTTTACAAGGTATGACTTAGCAAAGTCCTTCGACACGCTAATAAACATGATCAAGGTTTTCTATGGGGGGATAGCAGTCCTGACGGCTATAGCTGGTGGGATAGCGCTTGCCGGCATAGCCCTGGTAGACTCCTCTGCAAGGTCCAGGGAGTACGCGGCTCTCCTGGCGCTGGGCGGGAGGGGGTCATCGATAATATCAGGCTATATAGTACAGGTCCTCCTGTCACTACTACTCTCAGCCCCTCTAGCCCTGGCTATAGGGTATGTGACGGCTAGGGAGACCGCCCGGGGGACTGCTGGGGTCCTGGGATACATTCCACCCAGCCCTTCTCCGGGAGCGCTCGTCAACGGCCTGCTACTGGTTGTGGCCGGGATCGCGTTATTCTTCATAGCCGTATCACTCGCCATACGCTTAAGGAGGATGAATATAGTCGGTATACTTAGGGAGTAGGAGGCGCGGGGGCTGGATGCCAGGATGCTATACCGTAAGTACCCGGTGCTTGTGGGAGACCCTATAGGGTTCCTCCAGGAGAAGACTGGGTATAGGAGTCCCCTAACACTCTATGCAAGGGACGAGGATTTCATGAAGTCCGTGGAGGCTAGGCTAATGTCGAGGCTTGAGGGGGGCAAGTGGAGCCCCGCCACTAGTAGTGAGGCCGAGGTGGCGTCCCTACTCCTCTCACTCTATATAGCATCCAGGGCCTCCCGGCTAGCCCTCACCAGGTTCATCGACGGGGAGCTAGAATATGCCCGGAGGATGCTTGAGGGGGAGGACCTGGAGGTCCTCGCCAGGGCCGCGGGGATCCTTGGGGTCAGGCTCTACAGGGACAGGGCTGCCAGGATCCCGTGGCTGTACTCCCGGGGAAGGCTGTATTACAGGGAGCTCGCCCTCTCAGCACCCTTCACAGACGTCTTCGAGAATATAGAGGGTGTTGATGTAACATCGCTATACATCCTGGATGGAAGGGTATACCTGGATAGGGAGCTGCTTGTTACCCTGATAACTGGTGTCATGAGGAGGAGGCTCTATAGGCTGGCTGAGGACCTCTCTGGGGCCGAGGTTGAGGGTGTTGAGGACCTTGTAGAGAGGGCTAGGAGGCTTGTCGAGCATGGCGCTCCCCTGTCTGCCCCGGTGAGCGAGGACCTCTTTCCCGACTGTATCAAGTCTATACTATCCAAGCCCTCCAGGGGCGAGCCCCTAAGCGACGAGGAGGTATATGTTGTCGCAACCTTCCTGGCAGGGATAAATGCCGGGTCTAGCATGCTTGAGAGGCTGCTAGTGGAGGCGGGCCTTGTGAAGCCCGAGCTGGCCCCGCTCATAGGCGGGATACTCTATGAGGAGGCTAGGGGCTTCAAGCCCTACAACTGTAAGACGCTGCAGGAGATGGGTATATGCAGGTGCAGGGGCTCTCTGATATCGGAGTACTGGGCTAGGGCCCGCAGGGGCCGGGGCTAGCCTCTAGCCTCTCAGCCGCTTCAGCCAGCCCCCTCCTGGCATCCTCTATGTAATCCATCACCCTATCCAGGATCTCCTGGACCCTGCCGGGCTCTACTATATCCCTCCCGTCCAGCCTGATGGGTGCTGTAACGTCTACGCCGCTCATCAACTCTACCGTGTACCCCCTGGCCTGGTCTAGGGAGATTATGCCGCTGTGCTTGAAGCCGTGGGGCCTGAATACTTCAAGGGTCCAGGAGGCGCATTGTATGCTTGGGGTCCTTAGGTGTAGTATGGGCCCCGTCGCCTTTATCCACAGGTTCCTAAAGGGCCTTGAGAGTACTCTGTGGACCTCGGAGGGCATAGGCCTTGTATGGGTCTTGTATACTATTAGGGAGTCCCTCCTATCCCACGGCCTAACCCCGTCTATAATAGTTATCCTCCCTATGCAGCTGCTCGTCGTGGCTATTAGTGGGATCCTATTCAGCTTGCCGAGGACCTCCTCTATCCCCGGGTCTAGGTATCCTATAAGCCTGTCCTCCTCGATCATAGACCATACCTGCTCCTTTAACCTGCTCCAGCTCCTCCTCCTAGCCATCCCTCATAGCCTCCAGGTCCAGCACTACCTGGTACATCCTGGGGCCCACCCTCCTGACGATCCTGCCATACACCATCCTGAGGGGTAGCCCCCTCCCCTTCACCTCCATCCAGCCGATCCTGACCGGGTCCTCGCCCCTATTGGCCTTGACGTGGAGGTATACATGTATCATGCCCCTCCCCCGTAGGGCCTTCAGGGCATAGCCCATGTAGTCCAGCGCCAGGTCTGGGAGGGGCATTAGGACCCTGTCGGCGACCCCCGTAAGGTCCTCCTCTATGACTCTAGCCGCGTCGCCGTGGATCGGGACCACGATGCCCTCAAGCCTATTCAGGCTTATATTATGCTTCATCAGCTCATATGCATCCCTATTTATATCTATACTGTATACCCTTGCAGGCCTCGACTTGCATGCTATTATTATGGAGAATAGGCCTGCACCGGCGAACATGTTGACCACGACTTCACCGGGCTTCACAAGCCTCGCTATCCTGATGTGTTCATAGTTAAGCCTCGGGGTCACGAACACCTTCCTGATGTCCACTTTAAAGGTGCAGCCGTGCTCCTTGTATAGTGTGGTGCTCCTATCCTCCCCTGCTAGGTGCCTGAACCTCCTGAGCTTGTATGCTCCTGTGACTGGCGTCTCGGCTAGCCATACACTCTTTATATAGGGCATCCTCCTTAACAGCTCCTCCGCGACCATCCTAAGGTCCTCAAGCGTCAACCCCCCGGTTAACGGGTTCTTTATAACCGCTATATCGCCTACAACATCTATCCTAGCCCATATACTGGCTGCTTTACCTGGTCCAAGCACCTCCTCCGCGATCCTTCGAAGCATCTTTATTGCCATTGCACCCCCTGGTATACTAGGGTGGGTTTCCCTGTGGTGGATTGTATGGCTGAGGCCTCTAAGATTTTATCTAGGGCTGAGAGGCTTGAGGGGGATTATAGGATCGTCTTCGAGTACTTCCTAGACAATATATCAGTTGGGGACCTAAGGGCCGTGGAGGACCTCAAGAGGAAGGGGGTGAGGGACCCCCTCCGGGTCATGGTAAGGCTGGTGATTGACGGGTTGCTTGAGAAGAGGGGTGACGTGTTTAACCTGCCGGAGCCCGTGAGGTGCCTCATATATGAGAGGGGCAGGATCAAACTCTGACGTGGGCGTCGTCAAACATTGTGCGGCCAAGATTACTCCATACAACCCTTACCGTCAGGCTGGAGGGCCTTATAGGGGCCCTGTCAAGCCTAGCCCTCACGGTAAACCTCCTGCTAGACCCCGGCTCTACGTCCCCAAGCTCTGACCGGGCGAGCCTAATCCCCATGCCCAGCACGATTATCATCGGGCTCCTGGCGGGTCCCTCCCCGGTATTCTCAACCACCCCCTCGATCACGGCCTCCGAGTCGCTGGCCTCTACAGAGTCTATCCTCAGCCTCAGCCTGGGTGATGGGTAGACCTGATCGTATACTAGTACATCTGACACCGTTACTATGCGCGGGTAGAAGCGTGTACCCGGGTCCTCATACATTATTGCAACAGGCACGAGCCCGCCCCTGTAGGGGATCTTGACCCTGACCAGCCTGAAGCCCGGCCCCGTGACCTCCACCGGGTCCGAGCCCCCGGCCACTATCCTTACTATGGATGATGTTGATGGTATATGGAGTGCTATGACTGCAACCCTATCCCCTATCAGGCCCCCTATGCTCGCATCTACCTTAACACTGTCCCCCGGCTCCATTGCCAGAGCCCCTGTATGGTAGGAGTAGCTATACCTCCCCTGGCCGCTGAATACCGCCAGCAGCGACACGTCGGCCAGGGTGACTGGCTGGTAGGAGTCATAGACCGCGGTGAACCTGTGGCTCACCCTCTCGGCCAGCTTCCTTGATAGTAGGGGCTTCACGTCATATATGGCCCTCATGTACACGCCCTTGTCGATGCTGGCCCTGAATTGTGGCTTGAACTCCCTAGCTATCGTGGAGCCGTCGATCGCCACCTTCCACCTGAAGGGGATCCTGGCCTCCGGCTGCCGGACCCCGATGGAGAGTATTGAGCTCGTGCACACCCCCTCGTCGGGCCTTGGTATGAATAGTGATAGGAAGGTCCTCCGCAGGGAGCCCGGGGACGATCCTAGGGGCGTGTTAGAGTATTGGGAGTCGAATGAGACGTAGCCCTCCCCAGACCCTCTACTAACCTCTACCAGCTCCCCATCCAATACTATCCCCTTACCATATAATAGACCATTGGGCCCGGAATCTATTTTAAATAGCCCTATCGAGCGGGCCCCAGAGGCCGGGCACGTCAGTTGCCTCCCTACATGCACTGTTGACAGGATTCCACACGCTACCAGTCTCCAGGAAGTGGAGGACCTGCCTCGCCGCCAGTATGCTCGTCTCCACCAGTGACGCGTCCGTGCCCCCGGCGTGGTGGGGGGTTAGGATTACCCTCCCGGTCCCTGATAGCCTTGCCAGCGGGCTGTCGGGGGGTAGGGGCTCGCTTGCATACACGTCTAGAGCGGCCCTGAGGTCCTCCCTCTCCGCGAGGACCTTGGCTAGGGCTTCCTCATCCACCACTGGCCCCCTCCCAACGTTTATGAATAGGGCTCCGGGCCTCATTGTTGATAGTAGGTTGTAGCCTATTAGCCCCCTGGTCTCCCTGGTGTATGGTAGTGCTATAACTATTATGTGGGCCTCCCTGAAGATCCTCTCCAGGCTCCCTGGCTCCGCGTGGAGGAGCTGCTCCACCTCTCTCTTCCTCCTCCTGCTATAGTATATTATCCTTGACACTCCAAGCATCCTCATCTTGTATGCGGTTAAAACCCCGATCCTCCCCATACCCACTATCCCGAGGACCTTGCCCCTAACCGTTACCCCCCTCAGGAACCTCCTACTACTATACCACTCCCCAGTGACAGTGTACTGGTTCCCCTCGACTATCCTCCTGTAGGATGCAAGTATAAGGCCCACCACGTGCTCCGACACGGCCTCCGCTATCGCCTCTGGCTGGTTTGCAACACACACCCCACGCCTCTCCGCTGCCTCGACGTCTATATGATCCACTCCACTACTCCTTGCAACAATCAGTTTAAGCCTCCTACCCCTAGCTATAACCTCCCCGTCAATACCCATGAACCCGGCTATCAGGACGTCGGCGCGCTCTATGGCCTCTTCAAGCATACTCCTACTAGGCTCCCTGAGGACCTCCAGGTCCACCCTCCCCTTGAGGACCTCCACCGCCTCATCTGGGAGCCTGTGGGTGGATAACACAACCGTGCTGGGCCCCATGGAACCACCGTTAAGGCCCAGGGCCCCCACGGGGATTAATATTATAATAATACTATTATAGATGAGATCGTGAGTATGAGCATCTCAAGGACCACGATGTACCCTAGGGCTAGGGCCCTCCCGACGTCGCCCGGCCCCGGGAGCCTGCCGCTTCCAAGGGTATATGAGCCCACCTTCTCCAGCCTGACCCCCAGGGCCCCCGCGAATGCAGACATCGGGTGGCCTGCATTCCTACTCTCCGTGGCCGACCTGTAGAGCCTCCATGCCTTGAGGACCTCTGCCGGGCTGGACCCTATGAATAGGGCTCCGATAATTGTTAGCATGGCGGCTAGCCTGGCAGGTATATAGTTCATGACCGTGTCTGCCAGCGCCGAGGGCCTCCCGGGCCTGAGGTAGCCCCCGGTCTTAAACCCTACAGCCCCGTCGAGGGTGTTCACTACCCTCTGCAGCAGCGCCCCCAGCGGGCCTAGTATTATGTACCACATCATTGGGGATATTATGCCGTCAACCAGGCTCTCCGAGAGGGATTCTATGGCTGCAGACGCCGTGTGACCCGGCCCCAGCCTGCTTGTATCCCTCCTAACAATACCCTGGACCACGCTCCTAGCACATGCCAGGTCCCCGGCCTCTAGGCAGGTGGAGGTCCTCGCAACTGTATCGAATAGGAGCCTGACTGGTATTGAGAGCTTCACCACCACGCCAGCCACTACAACCCATACGGGCCACCCGGCCAGCCAAGACACGTATAGCAGGGCCGCGTAGGGGGCCATCACATACACGACCACCGCCAGGGCCCCGAGGACTCCCCGCATTGTGCTTGAGCCGGGTGGTATGAGCCTCCTGGCAGCGTGGAAGGCCACCGGTACAGGGTGGATCCTAAGTAGTAGCCCCCCGTGCCTGGGGTATACATAGTCGAGTAGCAGGCCTAGGAGTAGGGCAGCTATGTGTAGTACTGGATCCCCCGGGTAGAGCTGCTGGATCAAGGTAGGCCCACCAGTAGGGCGGAAGTGAGCACAACCTCATAGCTGAAGCCTGCAGCATCCCCCGAAGGCCTACCCATCCTCCTCCAGGAATCTATAGCCACTGGCACGGCCAGCAGCGGCGTCACAGCAATCACGGCTACCCTACAATACCCGGCCCCGGGTAGTTGTAGTGTGGAGGCTTGCAGGGCCAGGTATATTATAGTATTATAGATCCTCTTCCGCATACCAGAGGAGCCCGCTTTAAACATTGCAGCCAGCCCGCGGCCACGGCCCCTGGACGCTGCTATATACACGTAGAGGGACTGGGCGGCTGCAATGTATGATGGGAGTAGTAGCGTGGGTCTTGCGAGGACCTCTAGCAGGAGTGTATACCTTAGTATTAGTAGTATAGTTGTGTAGGTTATGGAGAAGCTCCCCCTCCTGGGATCCTTTATAATCCTCTCCGCATCCTCCCCCCGGGCCCTGGAGGCGAGGACCTCTACATAGTCGGAGAACCCGTCCAGGTGGAGGCCTCCCGTGACGACTGCATGGTATGCGAGTAGCATAGCCGCCGCCACGTGCCGGGGGAGGTCCTCAAGGGCGTATGCGAGTAGGACCGCAATCGCACCCTCTATGAGGCCTACCACCGGCGACAGGTATAGGCTCCTCGACGCCTCCTCCAGGCTCCCCCTACCCGCGGGGATTATTGTTAGGAATGAGATCAGGCTCCTCAACCCCATCCCAACGCTCCTCCTAGAACCCTCTTGAAGGCCTCTACAAGCACCATGTTCTCCCGCATAGTCCTAATAGAGACCCTGCTGTGCCTAGGCGTTAATCCGTGGAAGGAGCTTGCATCCCTTACATAGACCCCGTGCCTGGAGAGCTCCTGGTTTAGGAGCGGGTGCTCCACGTCATGCTCCACCAGCATGTATACCGTGGTTGTGGGGTAGACCCTTAACCCGAGGCCCCTCAGCATTCCTGCAAGCGCCCCCGCACCCCTGAGCGAGGTCCTCAACCCATCCATGATATACCCCATAACACGCTCCCCATACACTGATAGTAGCTTGGTGTATAGGCAGTGTGTGAGGGAGTCCAGGGGCCACGGCTGCCTGGCAGCCTCAAGGAGGCCTATAGCCTCCTCATCTCCATACGCTATCCCCAGCCTCGCTCCGGGGAGTCTCAGCGACTTTGTGAGGGTCTTCACCACGACCACGCCCTCGCCGGGCGTGTAGGATTCAACCGTTGATATCGGCTGGAAGGCCTCATCTACAACCAGCAGCGACTCCCTCTCGACTGCCAGGTCCCTGACCGCGTCGAGGACCTCCCTGGGGACCTCCATGCCCGTGGGGTTGTTGGGGTTTGATAGGATTATGAGGGACCTCCTCTCGATCAGGCCCTCCATATGGTCTACATCGAGTCCTAGCCCCCTGGGGGATATACTCATTGTAACCCTGTATAGGGGTGCACCCCACGCCCTGGACTGTATGGCGTGGTCTCCGAATGTAGGCTCCACCACTATGACCCTGCTGGGCCTGTATACTAGGGGTAGCATTGACAGTATATCCGCGGAGCCGTTGCCTATATACACGTCATCAACTCCTAGGAAGCCCGAGACTACTTCCCTGAGGACCTCCATACCCGGGTCATAATACCTATCCACAACCCCCTCCTCCATGCAGCTACCCATGGCCTGGCCTATGAATCCAGGCCGGGGTAGGGGGTTCATGGGGGTGCTGAAGTCTATGACGCCCGGAGGCGGGTTCCCTCCATGTACCCTCTGCATGCCTGCTCAGCCCTCTCAAGGTCCTCCCACGTGTTGACGTTAACCACCCTGCACCCGGCCTCCAGGTCCTCCCAGTCCCATCCACGCCCCGGGATTATAGAGACCCCTAGGGGCCTGCCACCGCACTTTACAGTGTAGATGCTCCTATCACCCACATCCTCTGCAAGCTTGAGGAGCCAGGGGCCTAGCCCTACTATATCTGCCGGTACTATGATTAGGGGCCTATAGAGTATTGAGCTGAGGACCTCTCCGAGGTCCCACGGGTACCCGGCCCCGCTCGTGTATATACAGTTATACCTCCTACAGTACCCCCTTAAACCTTCGACCGTATACCTTGATAACGCCAGTATAATCCTCCATGCACCCTCAAGGGGGCCTAGTACATGCTCTATCAGGGGCTTCCCGCAGACGCGTAGGAGGGGCTTCACCACGCCCCCCATCCTCTCAGCCCTACCCCCCGCCATGACCACTGCCACGATCCTCACGGTGGAGCACCTCGTCATACACCCTGGAGAGTGTTGCCCCCACTAGGGCCGCGGCGATATCGTCGAGGAACCCAGGGAGCCCTGCAAGCCTGAGGCCCACCATATCCTTGCTCCTGTCAACCCAGTAGGCTGCCATCAACCCCTTCCAGCCCTGGAGGTATAGGGAGAGGGAGGCTGCGAGGACCTCGTCGGCCACGAGCCCCCTGGTATCACCCTTATACTCATCAGCACCCAGCCCTGGTATTGAGCCTGCACGTGCATGGTAGTCCAGCTCCCTAGCCGCCACTAGGAGGGCCCACGTGTTGGGGTCCCTAAGGAACCTCTCCATGGCAAGCCTTATGAGCCCCTCCACACCCCTGGCATCGAGGCCTGGGGCGGGTGCTGTAGAGTACATGGCCAGCGCGTCCCTAACAAGCTCCTCCACGCCTATGCCTAGAACCCCCCTAAGCCTGGAGTCTATGCC
>JALWGG010000151.1 GCA_027013765.1 Acidilobaceae archaeon | reverse complement strand
GTTTTAGACCCAGGCCTTAGATAGGGCTCCTCATGGATCTCCACACCTACCCCATGGCCGAGGCCGTGGTTGAAGTATTTGACCAGCCCCTCCCTCTGGAGTACTAGCCGGGCATCCTTATCAGGCTCCCACGCCTCCACCCCCGGCCCGATCCTGTCTATGGCGGCTGACTGGGCTTCTAGGACCGATTCGAAGACCCTTGAGTATACTCTCCCGGGCTTCCCGTAGTAGAGTGTGCGGGTCATGTCGCTCATATACCCCTCATGCACCACTCCCAGGTCTATCAGTATGGGGCCGGGGTTGCCCAGTATAGTGGTCCCCGGGGTATGGTGTGGGTATGCAGTGTTTGAGTAGAATGCTACTATTGGTGGGAATGAGGGCCCCCATCCCCTGACAAGGGCTTCCCTTACGATCTCCCCCGCCATCCAGGCCTCGTTCACCCCCTCCTCTATGAGGCTTAGCACCTTGGAGAGTATCTCCTGGGCCTTGTCAACCGCCTTGGAGATGAGGTCTAGCTCGGCACTAGTCTTTATGGACCTAAGCCTTGATATCGCCCTGCTTGAGTCCGTAACGCCCGCGTCAATAAGCTCCCGGGCCGCCGGGTAGGAGGCCCATTGGAGGTCCGCCGCTACCTTCCCCCCGCACTCCTTGGCGATGTCTATTGCGGCCTTGACGGGTGTCTTTGCTATCACATCCCTCCTGGGTATATCAGGCTCTATCCCCTCCTCGCTCCCCCTGTATGCAGCCTTCAACTCTACATACCTTGGGGACTGCATGTTGACCCTGTGGTATTCTAGTAGTGGGACTATTAGGGTGTAGCCACAGTTCCTGGAGAGGACCGCGGCTCCCCCGGGCTCCCTGATCCCCGTCGTGTATAGGATGTTCTGGGGTGAGACTAGTATTACCGTGTCTATGCCCTCCTCCTCTAGGGAGTCGAGGAGCCTCTTATAATTATGCTCCCACGGCCCCTCCACACATGCACACCTACACTATCCTTACCCTATTATACTTCTTATTCTGCCAGCTATACCTCCTAATCCTCCTACTCCTGCCGAAGCCGCATGCAGCGCAGTAGCCCTTTGCAACGTTGAAGCTCCTCCTACCACACCTCCTGCAGACTATGTGCGTCTTGCTCCTGCCATGCTTCCCGAAGCATGGCCCCCCCTTACCCATTCAAACCCCCCCATTACTTGGCCGGGCTCATCATTATAACGTTATCCCCTCTAATGAGCACTGTACCCACTGGCCTCGAATTCCCGTCGCCGTCTAGCTCCTCAGCATCCCTCAGTATGAGGTTTAGGTGCTGGTCGAAGCTCTTCAGGGTCCCCTTCACGCTCCGCCCACCCTTGAGCTTGACCAGTACTGGCGTGTCCAGGTATTCACTCAGTATCTTTAGGGTTGATCCCGAGCTCAAGTCCTGACACCTCTCCCCCTAGCCGCTGGCGCAGGGCTTCATGGTTTATGAGTCGGGTTAAGGGAATATAAACCTAGCATGCCTCAAGCGCCTTGCATGCTAAATACCTTATATGGAGACCAGATTATGGTGGGGCGTGGGATGCTTAAGACGAGGATAACGCCGGGGGAGGAGCTGGATAGGGGCCTGGAGATCCTGGCTAGGAACCTGTCAAGGCTCCTAGAGGCCGGGGTTAGGGAGGGTGTTATTAGGATAGTCTCCTACCCCTCCCTGGACCCGTTGACAGCCGGGTCGGTGCTGTACAGGGTTGCCCGGGGCCTGGGGGCGAGGCCCGTCATAACAGTTACCCCCAGGCCAGGGCCCTTGAGGGAGCCCTCGATACTATTGGGCTTCCACTCTCCCGGCCTGAAGAGCGGGGACTTCAAGGATCATCTACTAGTCATAGCCTCCAAGGGGATCAAGGGAGGACCTCCACCGGGTGCCGTGTACCTGGAGGTTGACGGGAGCGTCTCATCCGCGGTAGGGCTAGCATTATACAATGCAAGGATGGGCGGCGAGGACCTGCTCCCCCTCCTCGCAGCCTCCTATACTAGTAGCTACGTGGATCAGGCTGGCAGGTTCCACGGGCTAGATAGGGAGTGGCTCGACGCCTTGGCCTCTATCGACGGTTTAGGCCTTGAGATGTATACCGGGGTTAAGGTCTATAACCCCCATAAATGGCCCTCCTGGAGGAGCCTTGCGTCAACAGTCAACCCATACCTAGCCGGGTTCACGGGCGACCCCGAGGCTTGTAGGGAGTGGCTTGAGGCGAATAACGTGGATCCATGGATAAAGCCCTCCTCCCTGGACACGGGGGTGATGGAGAAGCTTGCCAGCAGCCTGCTGGAGGCTGTGAGCCGTAGGAGGCCCGTGGAGGCTGTGAGGGTCATTGGAGGGGTTGTTGTTGCCAGGGGCAGGGAGGTCCTCGGGGACCTTAGGATGGCTGCGGACGTCTTTAGATACGTTGCAGACGTGGGGGGCCACGGCCTCCTAGCGGGGCTCATACTTGATACCGAGGATGAGTACCCGATGGCGGAGGCCCTCCTAGAGGCCTACTCAAGGCATATAAGGGATAGGGTTGAGAGGCCTCCTGTGAAGGTGAAGGTTGCCCCATGGCTCAAGGCCTATAAGGCGGCCCTATCCAGCCTAGACTCCCCCACCCTTGTATGGAGGGGGCTTGAGATGCTAGGATACGTCGAGAGGGACTCGCTCCTACTCTATGAGGACTCCGGCCACGGGTTAACCGCGTCGGCGATACAGGCAGAGGAGGCCCTGGGCGGTGATGCTGTGAAGAAGCTAGTCGATAGCAGGGTAGCGGTGCTGGATGGCTTAAAGCTTAGGGTGAGGGTTGAGGGCGGTGGAGTGTAGGGTTGAGGTTGTATTGGAGGGGCTAGACCGTGATATAGCGGCGGCGGTTGAGCCCGACAACAGGTCCTCACCCCCAGGGGTAGAGGTCGAGTGCAGGGGTGGTGAGGACCTCTACTGTATAATAGAGGTGGATTGCAGCAGTCCCAGGGAGGTCCTCAGGCTCAGGAACACTGTGGACGACCTGCTCCAGGCAGTGATCGCTGCAGCCAGGGCCCTGGAATCGGTGGAGGGCTAGCATTTTAAAGCCCGGCCCCTAAACCTAGGCTATTGGAGGTTTAGTGGGATTGGCTAGGAGGAGAAGGGTTAGAGGGGTAACAACTGATACCTGGAGGCAGAAGAAGTGGTATACAGTGGTTGCCCCAGAGGTCTTCGGGAACGCCCCCCTAGGCACGACGCCCAGCGACGACCCCGACAAGCTGATCGGGAGGGTGATGGAGACGACGCTCTTCGACATAACCGGGGACTTCGCCCACGTCCACATAAAGCTATACTTCCAGGTGGTCAGGGTTGAGGGTGACACGGCATACACCAGGTTCAAGGGACACGAGCTCCTTAGGGACTACCTGAGGAGCCTGACCAGGAGGAAGAGTAGCAAGATAACCGGGATATTCGACGTGTGGACGAAGGACGGGTATGGCCTGAGGATAACGGCTGTAGTATTCACCAGGTACAGGTGCAAGACCAGCCAGAAGAAGCTGATCAGGAAGAGGA
>JALWGG010000150.1 GCA_027013765.1 Acidilobaceae archaeon | reverse complement strand
CTATACTTCTTCCTTATCACCCCCGCGAGGAACCCCCTAGCCCCCACGAGGCACCCATCAGCTTTAATGGGCTCGCCCGACATGAAGCCCAGCTCCTTAAGCATCTTCATCGCGTTGACGTGGCCAGGCCATCTAAGAGTGTACTCCGCGAGCTCCTCAAGCCAGTTAAAGGATTCCAGGAGGCTCCTCAAGCCGTCTGTGGGGAAGTACTCTAGCTCCCCCACGCCGTCTACATGTATCCTGCCCGGCTCCACGCCCAGCGGGTCTAGGCTCACCATCCTCCCATTAATGATTAGCCTTGCAGGCCTCAGGTACTCCTCGATGAGGTCCTCAACACTCCACGTGATCGCCAGGCCGAGCGGTGGCATGGGCCTCTCGGATATCCCCCCAACATAGATCCTGGCCCTTCTACCCCTGACGCTCCTCACACCCTCAGCCACCAGGAGGTTCGACAACCCAGGGGCGACCCCGGCATCTACCACCACCAGCTGGCCCCTCCCAGGCTCTACGGGCTTGTCATGCCACCTGAAGAATGACACGTCAACCACGTCAACCCCCAGGGATACAAGGTTCCTGAGGACCTCCAGGCCCAGGGAGCCTGGGACCGCTGATGCAACCACCCTCGCACCGCTGATATGCCTCTTGAGGGAGTCTATGCTGGTCGCGTCTCCAACCTTCGCATCAAGCCCCAGCCTCCTAGCCCTGTCAACGGCTGCCCTACTCCTATCTATGCCCATGACGCTATAGCCATTATTGCCAAGCTCCCAGAGGACCCTCAAGCCGATATTCCCGAGCCCGACAACAACCACTTCAGGCCTCAATAACGGGTAGCTCCTCCAGGGGCCCCTGCCCCCATTCATGTAGTGATTACTGTAGGGGTATTAGAGTTATCGCTTATCCCTACCCTCCCTCATGCCCCTTACAGTAGTGACAAGCCTCGACGCCTCCTCAAGTACACGCTCTATATTCCTCCAGTGCCCGCCCCTCCAGTATACCCTGCCACACCTTCTGCATATGTAGAATGTGTCATAGCTGTTCAAGGCTCCCGGGGGGACCTTATCCTTCACCAGGGACTTGTCCTTTATCTTTACCAGCTCCCCGTTGCACTCCGGACACCTGCTCCTATCCGGGTCTGCGTGTAGCCTTATCCCCGCCCCTAGGGCTACCTGTGCAAGCCTCTCCTCAATCTTATGGCTGCTTATATAAATGCTCCTCAGCCCCCTCCTCCTAGCCCTTGAGTGGAGGCCCCTGTCACTGGTCACTATTATCCTCCTTGTAGACTCCGCTATTCTGAGTATCTGGTAGTCGCTGTAATTCCGGCTGTACAGCGTGTCATATCCCAGTAATCTGAGCCATCTAGCCACCTCGCCCATCATGGCGTCGGCTATGAACCTCTTGCCCTTAGCCATGGTTATGCACTCCTATCTTATCAAGGTCTTGGCGAGCTCCACGCCGGTCAGGATCCCAACGGGCTTCCCGGAGTCCTCAACTATGACTGCCCTATACCTCTCCTTAACCATCTTGTCAGCAGCCTCTGCGAGCGAGGTCTCGGGACCGACTTTGGGGGGCCTCATCTTCAGTGCATCGGCCACCACTACATACTTGAGGGGGGTGGTCCTCTTCGGCTCTCCACGCGCGAGCTCATAGTACTTGAGGAAGATGGTTGCTACCTCGTCGACCCCGACCACGCCTATGAATCTGCCCTCCTCTATGACTGGTACCACGCTCAGGTCATACTGTTGTATAAGCTGTCTTACATGGAGGATCCTCGTCTGCAGCCCTACACTGACCGGAGGGGTCCTCATGACGTCTCTAACCTGTATATCTAGGGCTGAGGTTGATTCTGAAATGGCCTTTGCAAGCTCATATCTGGATATGAGCCCCTGAGGCTCCCCGCTCCCCGTTACTACTGGTGTGCTGGTGAAGCCTCCCCGGGCCATCTCGCTCGCCGCCTTTAGTAGTGTATCCTCCACCCCTACACTGACTACTGGCTCGCTCATGAAGCTTGATGCGTGGAGTGCTGATGGCGTGCTCTGTCTCGTCCTGACGGTGCCCAGCTTGAATAGTATGTCTCTCAGTGTTATGATCCCCCTCACCCTCCCATCCTCTGTTAGGACGATCCTGTCTATATCGTTCTTCTCCATTAGCTTGAGGACCTCCGATAGGCTATAGTCCTTGTCCAGGGCCGGGTACTCCGCCATAACCTCCCTGACGCCTAGCAGCCCGAGCTCTTCCAGGGTCATGTCCTCCATCCTCCTACTGGTTACGTTGCATGTGGGGGATATATATTGCGGCTCTCCGGAGGGGCTTACCTCCCCCTCAGCGCGTAGACGAGGTCTATATAGTGGGGTGCTATCTTCAGTATGTCGCTCTTCGTTATTATCCCAACGATCTTGTTTGTCTCCGGGTCGAGTATTGGGAGGTGGCCTATGCCCTTGGAGCCCATCAGCTGGGCGGCCTCCCTTAGGGGGGCGTCGGAGAACATGTAGTATGGATTCTCAGTCATCACGTCACTCAGCTTAACCTTCGAGGGGTCTAGGCCCTTCGCTACTACATGCTTCACTATGTCAGTCTTCGTTACTATGCCGAGGAGCCTGCCCCTGCTATCCACTATTATCACGCTACCTATCCCCCTACTGGTCATCTCCTCAGCCGCCCTTCTAACAGTCTCCATGGGTAGCATTGTGAATACGGGGGTGGTCATCACGTCCTCTAGTAGAGGCTCTTCAGACATACCTTGCACCATGTACAGTCTAGGAATAGCTAGGAGATTAAAGTCTCTATCCCAATCTAGGATATACGGGTAAGCCTGTTGACTGCAAGGAGGCTACTAGTATACCCGCCGGGCCATCCAGCACTTCTGGGGGTATATGTAGTCCTTGCGGTTGTCCTGGCCTTCCTGGCATCTACTATAGTCTTTGAGGCGGCCAGTCTCGCGGGGGAGGAGAATGCCTTATTGTACTCGAACCTTGTAGCGGCCCTGATCCTCCTGAGCCCTGCGATGAGCTTCCTCAACATAGTCCTCGGAGAGGTAGAGCATGGGGAGGACAGGTTGACCGTTGAGATCGAGTTCGTCGTCGCCTATGGCCTCCCCATACCAGTCCCCAGGCTGAAGGTGTCTAGGAGGAGGACGATCATAGCTGTAAACGTGGGGGGAGCACTCATACCCGTGGTGATCTCCATAATACTGTTCTACCTGCTCTATGAAAGGATAGGCCCCGAAGCCGTAACACCGGTCCTCGCAGCTGTAATCGTTACTAGTATAGTCACGTTCATAGCCGCGAGGCCGATACCGGGGATAGGCATAGTTGTCCCGGCCCTCCTACCCCCGCTGGTATCAAGCACCGTGGCAGTTCTATACATGGGTGGCGGAGTCTATGCGGGGATAACTGCATATATCGGGGGGGCTCTTGGAAGCCTGATAGGCGCTGACCTCCTCAGGTTCCTACGCGACCTTGAGAAGCTTCAGGCCCCGATAGTGAGTATAGGCGGGGCAGGGGTGTTCGACGGGATCTACCTGTCAGCACTCCTCGGG
>JALWGG010000149.1 GCA_027013765.1 Acidilobaceae archaeon | reverse complement strand
GGTAGAAGTATGCCTTGAAACTGTTTGTGGCCACCGTAACGCTCCTAGACTTGAAGGGGGATACTATGAGGCATGTATCCCTCAGGAATGATACTCCCAGCCTCTCCAGCTCCCCTATCAGGCCCTGCCCTGCGGCTTCTAGGTAGACGCTCCTGGATATCGATATTATTATTCTACCCCTAACCCTCCTCCTGGATAATAGCTTCCTGACTAGTCTGAGGTCCTCAAGCCCGGCGTGGGGGCACCCTATGAATATTAGGTCCGGCTCCCTGTCGGGGAGCTTCTCCTCGACACGCCTCGTCAACTCCCTCCTGCCTATCGTTACCCTCTCCCTTATGTATGAGAGGTCCACCCTCTCACTTGTATAACCAGGCATATAGACCATGCCTATGTCCCCAGCGGTACCCACTGCTGCCGCTAGCTCTCTAAGCCCTGGCTCGCTCGCTATTCTAGCCTTTACCAGTGGGACTCCGCCGGGGGGCGTGTATTCTGCCAGGGCCTCCCCCAGGATCCCGGCTTCCGCCTCGTCTAGGGGCTCCCCCTCCTCCACCCTAACCTCTACCACCGGGGCCCTACCCTCTGGCGTGTGCAGGCCGTAGTAGTAGGTCCTCCCCGCTATTCCCGCCATTAATGCTAGGGGGCCTCCCTCCCTGTTGGTCCTTATGCCGAGGAAGCTGTTACCATATACCACCGCGCTGGACTCGCCCCAGGATACATGGTCTCCCTGGGATAACCCGACCTTGTATGGGATATCCGTGTAGTAGGGTGTGCATGAGAGGATCAGTTCCGCCCCCATCCTCCTAAAACTGTTTATTATAGCCATCTGGCCCCTGATATAGTCCCTGGTTATCCTGGTATAGGGTATGGCCTCCGGCCCGTCAAGGTCCATCCCGACGGGGTTGACGGTGGTTGGGACCGAGAACCTGGCCCCCATGCCTGCAAGGTCCTCGATAAACCTCCTCCCAGCCTCCCCCACCGTGCTATAGGAGGCTCCCGAGACGTGTGCATGCTTTATGGGTATAAGCCTCTCCGCCCCTAGGGAGTCGCCGACCTTCACTATGATGCTGAGTGCTATCCTGAGGACCTCGCCCCGCTCGCCTGCCAGTATGCGTTCCTCCTCCCTCGTGAGATACAATACTGGACCCCAGTGATCCCGGCTGGCCGTGGAGGTTAAATCCTGGCGTCTAGTAGCGAGTCCCCAGCATCATCCCTCGGCCCTGAGGCCGCGTCTGCTGGGTCGGCGCGCATGTTGATCTGGTCCCGGCTGGGGGCTATATGTGTGTGGCTAGCCTAGTAGGTCTAGCAGCGTCTCTACTTGCCTGGACCTGGGGTCGAAGCAGTAGTGTATCCTCCTGTACTCCTTCCTGAACTCCTCCACCTCCCTCCTCACCTTCTTGGGATCCTCCCTCTTTATGAGGACCTTGTGCATTAGCTCTGCTATAACCTCCATCTCTCCACCCTTCATACCTATTCTCGTCACCTCCTGAACTCCTATCCTGAGCCCGCTTGGGTCCTGGACTGCTGAGGGCGGGTCCCATGGGAGGAGGTTCTTGTTTAGTATTATCCCCGCCTCCTCCAGCAGCTTGGCAGCCTTTGCCCCTCCACCCTGGCTCCTTACATCTATGAGGACCTGGTGGCTCCTGGTGTAGCCTAGGTGTTCTCCGAGGACCTTGAACCCCCTTGAGGCTAGCTCCTCTGCCAGCCTCCTGGCGTTGGATACAATGGCGTTTGCATAGTCCCTCCCATACTCCATCATTTCTAGTAGTGTAACTGCTGTTGCGGGGATCCTGTGGAGGTGGTGGTTGCTTATGAACCATGGGAATATCGTCTTGGATACCCTCTTGTAGAGGTCCTTGTCGTTGAATAGGACAACCCCTCCCTGGGGGCCTGGGAATGTCTTGTGTGTTGAGCCTGTGACCGCGTCTGCACCCCTCTCCAGGGGGTTGGGCCATGCCCCGCCTGCTATGAGGCCTAGCACATGGGCCGCGTCATAGACTAGCTTCCCCCCGACGCTTTTGATCGCGTTGGAGAGGTCCTCGACGGGGTGTGGGAATAGGTATACACTCCCCCCAAGGACTAGGAACCTGGGCTCCTCCTCCTCGATGACCTTCACCGCCTTGTCCACGTCGACATTCATGGACTCCGGATCGTATGGGAGCTCCACCTGTATTATGCCTAGGGCCCCTAGGGTCCCGAACTTAGTGTGGCTTACATGAGCCCCGGCCTGCACCGGGGCTATAGCCGCCTTATCTCCGGGCTCTGCAAGTACCCGGAAGACGGATGCATTAGCTATTGTCCCGCTTACCGGCCTCACGTCAGAGTACCTTGAGTTGAATAGTTTATTGAATAACTCGTTGGTCATAGACTCCAGCTCATCAATATAATACGTGCCCTGGTAGTACCTCTTGAAGGGCTTCCCCTCAGCATACCTATGCATGAAGTCGCTGATATACACCCTCAACGCTAGGGGGCTCATGAGGTTTTCACTCGCAATCAGGTTTATAGTGTTGAGGACCCTATCCCTGTTGCTTGATACTGTTAGGCTGACCACCTTGTCTAGAAGCTCATCCACTCCAGCTTGCACCATCCAACACCACATAACACTGTGTGATGTGCTAGATAATAGCGTTTCCCAGGAGAGGCCACTAGTGGTTTCAAGGTAACACTAGGGATCACATCCTCAATTCCCGTAGCCCTCTAGGCTTCAGGACTGGATGCAGTGGGAGTTATCCCGGTGGGGTGCTATAGGAGGTGGACTATATAAGGCCTGTCTTCAGGGGCATGTGTCCTAACTGTGGAGGACCTATAGAGGCGTCTAGGCTGTCCAAGGGACTTCCATGCTCCAGGTGCCTGCCCAGGGAGGTTGATGGTGGGGTATGGGCTATTGCCGAGGCCCTGAGGTCCAACGGCTCCCTTGAAGGCTATTCCTGGCTGTATGCGTTGGAGAGGGAGTATAGGTCCTTTGAGGAGTACTTCGAGTCCAAGCTGGGGGTTAAGCCTTGGAGCGCCCAGAGGAGCTGGGCTAGGAGGCTCCTCCTGGGGGAGAGTCTTGCGATAATAGCCCCCACCGGGGTCGGGAAATCCACGTTGTTATCTGTATACGCTTCATATAGGGTTGAGAATAGTGGGTGGAGGGTCCTATACCTCTCCCCCACGGAGAACCTGGTTAGGCAGACGTCGTCCAGGCTTGAATCCCTCCTCGGTGATGGGGTTGCATACTACTACTCTAGCATGGGTAAGAGGATTAGGAGTGATGCCCTTGATAGGATCTCCCGGGGGGATTATAGGGTTGCCGTTGTCACCACCGGGTTCCTGCAGAGGAGGTTCGAGCTCCTGGAGGCATCTGCACCCTTCAACCTGGTCATAGTTGATGACGTGGACAGCGTGCTTAGGAATAGCAGGAACGTTGACAGGATACTTGCATTGATGGGGTATAGTAGTGAGATTACAAGTGCGGCCTACAGCCTTGTAGAGTCCAGGATCAAGCTCTACAAGGCCCTGGCTAGTGGTAGGGAGAGGGCCGCGGAGAAGCTTAAGGATAA
>JALWGG010000148.1:1162-3546 GCA_027013765.1 Acidilobaceae archaeon | reverse complement strand
ATGTATCCCTAGCCGTAAGCCTATCACCCTCGATATTCTACAAGGATAAGCCATACACCATGACATACACCGCCTCCCTGGTAACACTCCTAGCCCAGAGGCTAGGGGATAGGCTAACCCTACACCTGCTAGGCGGCGGCATTGAGAGGATCGATGTCAGCCTACCCACAGCACCCTATAGGGTTAAGAAGGCTGTATGCAGCGGCCCAAGGAAGGTCCTCGGCAGGGAGCTGCTGACCCTGGCCAAGACCATATCAAGGGGCACCCTGGTCCTTGTGCTGGACTATGACTTGGATCCAGGGATCCTAGCCCAGACACTTAGGGCTGCGAGGAGCCGGGGGATAGGTGTATTAACGATACTAGTATACTCCCTCAGAGAGGTCAAGCCCCCCGGCCCCGGGGAGGTCCTCGTCACCTCGCCAAGCGGCTCAGTATATGGGGACCTCAATGAGATCTATGACTCGATTATAAGGCACGTTAACAGGGTAGACTCTACCGCATCAGCCTACTCTAGGACGATCAAGGTTGAGTCTAGCAGCGTTAGAAGGCTCAGGAGGAGGATCGTGGATGAATACCTCAGGGCCCGATCCAGAAGGGCTTGAATAGGGAAAATAGATTGAGTATTAAGCCGGGTATTAAAGCAGGATGGCAGCCGTGATCAGGGCAGCTATATAGACCAGTAGGTGGGGTGGCAGCTCCCTGCCGATCCACGTGTATGGGATCCTCTCAATGGTATATGCCCTGAATACCACGTGTAGTACTCCATAGGCTCCTAGGAAGACTAGCGAGGCCAGCGCGGTTGCTCCTGCAGGGTTTGCAACCGGGTCTATCCATAGCGCTAGTAGCAGTGCTGATAGTATCAGTATGAACATATCAACCACGGCCAGAACTATTAGTGATACAGGGATCTCCCTGCTACCCATGGTCATGGTCCTCGTTGTAGAGCCCTCCTCGGGTATGGATGCGGCCACAATGCCTACATAGCCTATAGAGAGGGCTAGGCCTAGCACCATCACAGCTACATCAGCCCATAGGCTCTCAGGAGCCCCAGCGGCCCCCTTGAACGCGATCCATCCACCTATCCCTAGGAACACTACTATCAGTAGTATTATGAAAGCAATTACCCCACCAGTATTAGGCTTGCCACTCCTCCTAGCATCCACCAGCATGAAGACTCCTGACACGACGACGAGCAGCGGGATAAGGAATATCAAGGCCACCGTGGCAAGGCTATGGTATCCAATGCTCAGCGCTCCCCAGAAGGTCAGCTGGATCAGGTATATCAGTAGCAGTCCACCCACTATCGTCGTGCCCGGCCTGTCCAGCGGGTGGGTGGATTCGCCCCTGTCGACGAATGGGAATATGGCGAATACTAGTGGGGGCACCACCATAGACAGCAGGAATATCAGTATGGCCGTGTAACCGATGCCGAGGAAGTTCAGGTAGAGGAACTTTAGCTGGAATATCTTGAAGGCGTATACAAGGAACCATGGAGGCATCGGCCTTGTCTTCTCAGCTGCCTCAACAACCCAGTCGGGTGGTGTAATCCCCGCCTCCAGAAGTTTGTCTGGCTCAAATATTGGCAGGGGGTATAGTAGCTGGTGGACAAAGCCTGCCGCCTGGCTTACCGCGTTTACAAGTACTATGAATCCCCACACTCCCAGGCCTAGGTATGTCATGTAGAGGAAGTTTACTGGGAACCATGGGGCCAGGTCCTCCCTATCCTGGGGTATCCTCTCAGGCTTCCTCCTCCACCCGGTCTCCTCATGGCTCGGCTGCGGCCCCTGCTGCTCGAATAGGCCGAAGTGTAGGAGGAATAGTAGGCCCAGTAGTCCCGCCATTAGTATGTGCATTGCCAGGAGCCTATAGTACTTCTGGGCCTCCTCCACGTCGAATGCAAGTGCGACGAGCACCTTGCCCCAGTAGGGCCCGAAGCTGTTTGATACCAGGCCCCCGCCTATGGCTACTGCCTCCTCTGCTATCTTATCTCCTACAAGGCTGTAGCCGAAGAATGCAGTCTGTATTGCTATGAGCCCTGTTAGTATACCAGCTATCCATACAAGCTCCCTAGGCTTCTTATAGGCGCCCCTGAACATGTTCCTGAACAAGTGTATTATGGCGGAGAGTATCATGGCGTGGGCGGCATATAGGTGCGTGGTTAAGAGGAACCTTCCGAAGGGCTTAGTGGTCACGAGCTCATAGTTGGCTATAAGCGGGTTGTCGGGTTTATAGTAGAAGAGTAGTAGGAGGCCGGTAATCACTAGTAGCATGAAGCTACTGGCAACAATCGCCCCCAGCCAGAACTCCAGAGTCATATAGTTGTAGGGGACGCGGTAGAAGGGTAGGTGGCTGAGCCTCAGCCTCTCCTCAAGCCACTCTCCAAG
>JALWGG010000148.1:0-1152 GCA_027013765.1 Acidilobaceae archaeon | reverse complement strand
CTCCAAGCCCCACCATAACCACCCCCTAGAGGACCTTCCTAACAACCGTGGTATCACCCACAAGCTCCTCCGGCTTCCCACAAGTATTACAGAACTTCCCAGTAATAGTGGCTCCGACAACCTTTACAGCCCAAAGCTCGTCTGTATCCTTATCCCATTCGAGGACCA
The DNA here is from genome assembly GCA_027013765.1 of Acidilobaceae archaeon. Classification (GTDB taxonomy): domain Archaea; phylum Thermoproteota; class Thermoprotei_A; order Sulfolobales; family Acidilobaceae; genus S012-22. Next base: position 984 of record JALWGG010000148.1, on the reverse strand, counting down.
CAGCTGGTAGGGGGCTGGCTGCTGGCGATGTAAGCACCACCGCACCCCTATACGGGTCATATGCCGAGCCGTGGCAGGAGCAGAATATGACTGCACCCTTGGCAACCTCCTCCGAGGGCGGGTTGGGCGGCGATACTCCGGGTGGGAAATACCTCATTGCGGGGTAGTAGCAGGCGAAGTGCTGGCATATAGCGCTGTAGGCTACTATACTGCGGTTGGGCCCGACACCGCCGGGGAACAGGTATGTGCCTCCTATACCAGAGATCTTGCCGATCTCAACCCTACTATCAGTCCTCTTGAATAGGACCGATTCCTCGTTCAACGGGTCCATCATAAGCGGTATCTCAGCCTCTGGTATCGAGACAGGATTTCCATTCTCATCCCCAAGGTTCAGCAGGAAGTTTGGAGTATTCACTAGTGGATATGCAAATATATAAGACGCATTTACTTCGAGCTCGCTAGCCTTGACCGGGCTACCGTCCTCCCAGACAAGCTTTGTCCTGGGGAATGGGTGTTGCTCGGGTATAGGCGGCATAATGTACCTGATTATAGGTGGTGTTAAGCCTCCAGCAACACCAGCAAGCCCGGCGACGCCAAGCACCTTGAGGAAGTCTCTACGGCTTACCGTCAACCCTTGCCACCCTTAAGCCTCCGCTATTTTTCAACTGGTGAAATAGGTATTTATATATTAAATTAGATGGCTGGGGGTGGGGATTCGATTTAGGCGGCCCACAGCAATAATACCGTGACGTCTAGGCGGTGTATATGTGGGGGGCGGTATCTGGGCTAATTTACATATATGAATAGTGTAGGGGTGCTGAGATCTGGCTAGGATCGGATTCATGATGGCTGGCGTCGCTGCATTCCTCTGGGGGACTATCGGTATTGCCTATAGCATTGGCCTAAGGGGCGGATGTCGGTGGGACTGGCTGGTTGCTGGCAGGGTTCTCGTGGCATCCCTTGGAGGCGTCATCGGCTCTCTAG
>JALWGG010000147.1 GCA_027013765.1 Acidilobaceae archaeon | reverse complement strand
CCTCAGGACTCCCCTACTCCTTATGACCTCTACGCCGTATCCCTTCAGTAGCATCTCAACGCCTGAGGAGACCCTGGAAACTATGCTTGACACCCACTCCATGTACTCTTTGAAGTCGATGCTAACCTCAGCCTTCATGAAGCTGTAACCCTTCAACATGTATAGGGCTTCCAGGGGCTTAAGCATGGCCTTAGTGGGTATACAGCCATAATTAGTGCATTCCCCCCCAAGCCTGTCACCCTCGACCAGCGCTACACTGGCCCCCTCCTGGGCGGCCCTGATAGCGGCGGGGTATCCCCCGGGCCCCCCGCCTATGACAATCACGTCATACTTATCCATGGCCCGCCACCTAGTCTAGTTCCCCCTCGCCTGCTAGGAGTAGTATGGGGTTCTCTAGAAGCTCTTTAACCCTGACTAGGAACCTGGTCGCGTATCCTCCCTCAAGGATCCTGTGGTCGAAGCTTAGTGTAAGGTAAACCAGGCTCCTCTCAGCCAGGCTCCCGTTTACAAGCCTGGGCTCCCTCCTAACCCTTGCAACACCCAGGATAGCGGCTTCGGGCGGGTTTACCACCGGGATCCCTAGTATGCCCCCTATCGCTCCGTAGTTTGATATTGAGAATGTGCTCCCAGTAACCTCGTCTAGGCTAAGCCTTCCCTCCCTTGCCTTGCTGGCTAGCTCTCTAACCTCTCTCGCTATCTGGAAAAGGCCCTTGGATCCTGCATCCTTTATAACAGGCACCACCAGCCCCTGGCTTGTATCGACTGCTATACCCACGTTTATAGTCTTCTTAACGATTATCTCTCCCTTCTCCTCGTCAAGACTTGAATTTATTAGCGGATACTCCTTTATAGCCTTGACCGCCGCCTTGATTATGAATGGCAGTAGCGTCAGCTTCACACCCTTCTCCTCGGCAAGCTTCTTCAACTTCTCCCTAACCTCTAGCAGTTCCGTGACATCGACCTCCTCCACGACGTATGCATGTGGTATCGTGGTCTTGGCCAGCTTCATCCTCTCAGCCATGATCTTCTTTATCCCCTTGAGCGGGATCCTCTCCTCCTCATCGACCGTCTCCTCGACACTCTTAGCCTGCTCGGCGTATGCAAGCACATCCCTCTTGGTTATAATACCCCTAGGCCCTGTACCCTTAACCTTTGACAGGTCTACTCCAAGCCTCCTTGCAAGGAGCCTTACACTGGGCGGGGCCCTGACCCTCTGGACGGGCTTACCACGGGGCTCCTGCCCTGCTACATGTTCGACCTCTGCCTCTACACTCTTCTCAGCGGCCTCTTCCACAGTCTTTGGAGAGGCGTCGCTGGTCTCGATCTCTATTATTGGCTGCCCGACCCTGACGGTCTCCCCCTCGCTTGCCAGGATCCTTACAACCCTCCCGGAGTATGGTGATGGGATCTCTACCGTCGCCTTGGCGGTGAGGACCTCTACTATTGGCTGGAACCTCTTGACGGTGTCACCCTCCTTGACCAGCCACTTCTGGATCTCTCCCTCGGCGATCCCCTCCCCTATATCAGGTAGCTTAACCTGTACAACGGCCAACGCGATCCCCTCCCTAGTACTCCATAACCTTCCTAAGAGCCATGTAGATCCTGGCTATGTTGGGCATGTATAGCTTCTCATGGACTAGGGGGAATGGTGTGTCGAATCCTGCAACCCTAGCGATTGGACCTCTAAGCAGCTCTATATGGTTCTCTGCTATGTAAGCCCCAATCTCGGCCCCTGGCCCGAGGGTTTTAGGCGCCTCGTGCACGATTACCAGCCTCTCGGTCTTCTCAAGGCTCTCCACTATGGCGTCCTTGTCGAAGGGGAATAGGGTTCTAAGGTCGAGGACCTCTATGCTCCAGCCATGCTTCTCCTCGGCGAGCTTGGCAGCCTCAAGTGCCTGATAGACCATTGCACCCCACGTCACCACTGTCACATCATCACCCTCCCTGACGAGTCTAGCCCTGCCTAGGGGTACAGTGTAGTCCCTATCTGGGACATCCTCCTTGATCGTCCTGTATATGCTCTTGGGCTCCAGGAACACCACGGGGTCCTCACTCCTAATCGATGCCTTGAGGAGACCCTTGGCATCATAGGGGGTGGAGGGCATAACTGTTATCAGGCCAGCAGTGTGGATGAAGTATGACTCTGGGCTCTGGCTATGGTGCATTCCACCCCTTATCCCGCCGCAGCATGGGCTTCTAAGCACCATCGGCACGCTATACATCCCCCCGCTCCTATACCTTATCTTAGCCATGTTACTCACTATCTGGTCGAACGCCTCATAGACGAAGTCTATGAACTGGATCTCTGCCACGGGCCTTAGCCCGTATAACGCCATCCCTATAGCTACACCTATGATGCCCATCTCGCTGAGGGGCGTGTCGATAACCCTGTCCTCGCCAAACTCGTCTATCAAGCCCTCAGTTACCAGGAATACGCCGCCCCTCCTACCTACATCCTCTCCAAGCACGACTACCCTCTTATCCCTCCTCATCTCCTCTCTAAGGGCCTGGTTTAATGCCTGGACCATGTTCATGACGGGCACGGCTACTCCACCTCCACCCCGAGCTCCTTGAGGAGCTTTATCGACTCTTCCAACTCCCTCATCTGCTCCACGAGGTTCCACGTGGGCTTTGAGTATACATCCTCTAGTATAACCTCTGGTGGTAGAGGCGGCTTGTCGAGGACCTTCACAACGGTCTCCTCAATCCTAGACTCCCAGGTCCTATAGATCTCCTCCGCATCCCCTGGGCCCAGAATCCCCTTCTTCTCAAGGTATAGCCTGAACCTCCTGATCGGCTCCCTCCTCTCCCACTCCTCAACCTCACTCCTACTCCTATACCTATCCGGGTCATCAGCGGTAGTGTGGGGCCCAAGCCTATAGGTTACAGCCTCTATCAGGGTTGGGCCCTCGCCCCTTCTAGCCCTATCCACAGCCTCTAAAGCGGTGGTGTATACTGCTAGTACATCATTACCGTCAACCCTTATCCCGGGCACGCCATAAGCCACACCCTTCACCGCTATTGTTGGAGCCGCTGTCTGCCTCTTTACCGGGACTGATATGGCCCACTGGTTATTCTGGTTAACGAATACCACGGGTGCCTTGAAGACTCCTGCAAAGTTTAGTGCGGCATGGAAGTCGCCTCTGCTAGTTGAGCCGTCCCCGAAGAAAGTCATGGTAACGATGTCGTCACCCATGATCTTGGCTGCCAGGGCCGCTCCAACAGCGTGGGGTAGCTGGTTTGCTACAGGCACTGGGGCGGGGACTATGTTATATTTCCTGTGCCCATAGATTGCGAAGTCGCTCCCCTTCAACGGGTCATCTATTGTAGTTAGGGCCCTATCAAGGATCTCCTCCTCGCTCATACCCCTGACAAGGAGCGCGCCGAGCTCTCTGTAGCTGGGGAAGAGCCAATCCCTTCCTTCGAGTGCGAGCGTTGCACCCACGCTCGCGGCTTCCTGCCCCTTGTTAGGGGCGTGGAGGGCTACTCTACCCATTCTCTGTAGCTTTAGGAGCCAGGAGTCTAGGATCCTAGCCCTAACCATATAGGTATACATGTCAATGAGGAGTTTGTCGGGGATGCTTGGCTCAGGGCCCACCGGGTTCCCATCCTCATCGATGACCCTGTACATCTTTAGAGCCTTGTCTAGGCTAATAGGTGGTTCCTCTAGAACCTCCAATACTATACACCGGTAAAGGGACGTATAAAGGGGGGTTTTAATCCTTATCTAGATACATAAAAATATATAGTAACGCTTTAAAATATTGAAGAGGATACTTAAAAGATCATGTATATAAAAATAATGTTTAGGATGAAACATGCCTACTAGCTAGCAATGCGGCCAGCACTGTGAGGGTTAACCCTATGCCCAGTGCAACCACATAGGTGGGATAACTAATTTTTATGCTAGCAGCGCCGCCAACTACCGGGATTACGTGGATGTAGCTGTGTACACCGAGGTCCCTTGAAACAAGGTATCCGTCATCGTTCCATGTGATAGATGCATTGTTCCATATAATGGTCCGTGGCCCCCCGTCATACTCTAAGTAGTTTATCCTAAGCTGGAGCACTATCGTTATGTTCAGCGGGACTGTATCATTATTGGAGACCCCGCCGAAATCTATTGTTAGGCTATTACCCGCTATGGTTATACTTACAGTATCTACACTGATATTGGGGGGATAGTACACGGTTGGAGCCCCTACTATACTCATCACGGGGTCCCACGTGTCTATGACGCTTAGGCTACTAGTGTTCCCGGTCGGGATTGTTACATTGATCACTGCAGTCACAATGGTACCTATAGTAACGTTGCTCGGCCCCATAACCTTTACACCATCAAGCACGGGGTCATAGTATACATCGTCGCTCCTCGTTATATTATAGAGCTTCTCGCCAGGGTAGTCACCACTAATGCTAGACCAGTTAATCTCCACCGTGTTTAGCGTAGTGGAGTTCCATGGTGTGTAGGCGTATGCCCTAACCCAGGCCTTTATAACTATATAGCCGTTTTCGCCGATCTCGCTGGCGGTTAGCGTAATATTATTGCCAGAATACGTTAGAGTTGCTCCAGTAGCATTCACTATATCGTCTATAGTGGCGTTGAGGAGTAGGAGCGTCGGCGGTATATTATCCATAACGACTACATCATATGCAGGCCACGTCCCATTATTTGATATATTAATGTATAGTACTGTGAATGGGTTTGTATGGTAGAACGGGTCTGGGGTGAACCACTTCATACTATCCCGCAAGTCTGGCTCCCTTATGTATACGGTTGTGGTACCAGCCTTCGTGTAGCTGTTACCAGACCCGTCTGTTACGGTGACTGATGCAGTGTTAATAATCACATCCCCATCGCTAGTAGTGTTTAGGATCTGCATCCTATACCTAACAGCTATATAACCCCAGGTATCGTTTACGGTTACATTGTAGAATGTTATGTTAAGTGGGTTGGTACTATGTATCACATAACTGTCCCATGAGGCTGACACGGATGACACTGTTATCGCTATTGGACCGGCAAGCCTCGGATCAAGGGGGTCCACTATATTCAGCTCCGGGGTGAAGCCTAGGGGCAGCCTCGTGGTTACCTTATAAAGGATCACCCCTCCAGGGGGCATGCTAGTACTGTTATTCCAAGAACCAAGGTCTGGCACAATGTCGTTAACCCTCTTCCTAACTTTGAAGTCTACAAGATAGCTTATACTTGCAGTGCTATTAGGCGTATAATACCGCTCCTCACTATAATTGCCGGGGAGGCTTGATGCATTGATTACAACGGTGTTATATATGGTCGTGTTTACATAGGTCATCTCATATGCCGATACAATTATCGTGACGTTTACCTCACCCTCCACGTCGAGCCTATCCAGGGTTATCGTCACATTATTCCCAGATACATATAGTGACACGTTATGAGCACCACTGGCAGTATACGTTGCAGACAACACGGTCAAGTTGCCTGGAACGATGTCTGTTATAACCATGTCGAATGCGGGGCTGGTGTATGTATCATTAACATTTACTATACGTATATCTATCTGGGCAACACTATCTATGTTATCTATGGTGGTTCTATTGAATGTCTTCGTCACAGTAATATTTGGCTCGACAATATAGGTCTGGATATAGGGTGTCAAGCCTGACGGGCACTGGGGACAGTTCCAGTAACCAGAGGAATTGTAATAGGCAACCACAGCCCCCAGCCATGGCCAGACACCAGCGGTATTGTTAGGCATATTCAGCACTACCGCGTAGAACCTAATGCTAATAGTCTCAGGTATATTATCACTATTACTATTATTTATGTCGCCAAGGAGGAAGTCAACTATGTTGGGATAATGCCTATACCCTGAGACCGGGTTCCAAGTCCCAGGAGTCAGCGTAGCATTTGATGCCGTGACACCTGTAGCATTCACAGTGATATTACTATTACCTACATACTCCACCTGGATTATATCCCAGTATCCAGATGTGGAGTTATACAGTGCCGGCAGCCAGATCTCGACCGTCATGTTATTAGTTATCCCTTCAGGTACCGTTACATTTACCTCATAAATCACGAGCTCGCCAATAGACACAACATAGGGTTCATGTAATACGCTGGCTACAAGACCGGTGAAGTCCTCACTACTCCATATCACGTCGACGCTCGTTACTAGGGGTGGGTAGATCATGATTGTTGCACTAGAGAAGGGGTAGGGCGGTGTCAGGCTTGGCCCGTTAATTGTATCGCTATACCTTGTAACATTAACCTCATTCCAATAGGTTGACCCAGTTATCACGCCACTATAGATGTTTATTGTATAATTAATGATGACACTCAGGCCTGGAGGAATGGGTCTAAGGAGCGTGATATTAACCCACTCAGGGATTGTCGCATTAGGGTAGGGTATTATTAGTATATCGGTTCCATTAGCCAGGACAGTCCCATTACTATACGCGGCAACTACATTATCTAGATTGACCGCCCATACCGCATAGTCTAAACTGTTTATAGTATTGTTGACAGTAACGTTATATGCATCCCCGGTACCTGTGTTAGTTATATTTATCATGAATTTCAGAAGGTCGCCCCCGTCCGCGGTGGTGGAACTATACTGGCCACTAGCATTTACATAATTTATTGAAATTGAGATATCTGGTACACCTAAAAGTTGTGCATTGACATTGTATACATGTATCCCTATTATTGCTAACATTCCTAATATTAGTATAAGGAATATAGAATTTGTGTTATACTGTCTATACGCCATATCGGTGCCACCCCTAGTTGGTGTATTTGTATGTATATGACTATAATTATAGTAGTAATTACCTGCTATATATATTTACTATATATATTAGTTATACGTATCGCCGCCCTAGTTAACCTATCCTGATTTTGCCCTGAAGACTTTTTACAATAACCATCCTTTGCACTTCATTTGTACCGTCTCCGATCTCAATCATCTTTATGTCCCTGTAGAGCCTCTCGACCCTGCTGTCCTTACTGTACCCAGTCCCGCCTAGTATCTGCATGGCCATCCTCACAAGGTCTACTCCTGCCTTCGCTGTATGTAGCTTGGCCATGCTGGAGTAGAGGGGTATGTCCTCTGATCCCTCATCTATTTTTGTTGCTGCAGTGTATACTAAGAGTCTTGACGTCTCTAGGAGGACCTTCATCTCTGCCAGCATGTATTGGACCATCTGGTGTTCTATTAGGGGCTTACCCATGCTCTCTCTCTGCATGGCATATTCCAGCGCGTCATCCATTGCAGCCTGCATTATTCCTAGACCTGTTGCAGATGTAGTCACCCTACCCTCGTTGAGGGTCATCATTAGTTTTTTGAAGCCTGTGTTTGGTTCTCCGATCATGTTGCTTTTCGGGACTCTGCAATCGTTGAATCTTACTAGGGATGTGCCACTCCCTCTGTATCCCATCATTTCGAGCTTTGATATCTCGATGCATGGGCTCTTATCTACAATGAATAGCGAGATTCCCCGGTGCCTGTCCTCGGGCTTCCCGGTCCTTGCCGCCACTATGAAGAAATCCGCGTATGGGGCGTTTGTTATGAACACCTTCTCCCCATCGATGGCATACTCGTCACCCTGCAGCACTGCCCTGGTTGTTATCGCTGCCGCATCGCTTCCACAGCAGGGCTCTGTTAGGGCGAACGCGCCTAGCTTCCCATCCGCGAGCCTGCCTAGATACTCCCTCTTGAGGTCCTCGCTGGCATAGTGTATTATGGGGTATGTTACCATGCTCCCGCTTACAGTAGCCATGATTGCTATCGCACTGCTAACCCTAGCAAGCTCCTCCACGACTACAACGCTTTCGAGAAGGCTGAGCCCTGGCCCTCCATACTCTTCGGGTACCCTGAGGGCGAAATAACCCATTTCAGCAACTTTCCTAATTATATCATCCGGGACCGTGTTCTCCCTGTCTATCCTAGCCGCTACTGGCTCCAGCTCCTGGGAGAACTCGCGCACGCTATTCCGTATAACCTGTAGACTCTCCAGGTCCAGCATGCCGGGCACCAGCATATAGTAGAGTGTTGGGGGTATTATACTGGGGACTAGGACCCTGTATATAAAATCAGGGGCTTCATAATGCATGCAGCTGATGTATATGCTCATGATATACTCTTCCTTATATCCCGGTTCAATTACCCATGCTGAATGGGGCCCACTATTGTCTAGGAGAGTAGCTATCATAGGGGCCGGTTGGTATGGGTTCAAACCCTCCATACCCGACCTATCATTTAGGGAGATGATGTTCGAGGCCTCGATGAGGGCTGCCGAGTCTGCTGGGGTAGACCTCAGGAAGGACGTAGATGCATTCATATCATGCCAGGAGGACTATTGGGAGGGTATAGCGATATCGGACGAATTCGCACCCGAGCCGATAGGAGGCGTGTTGAGGCCAACCTTCACCGTCGCGGGGGATGGACTGCAGGGGATAGCCCAGGCATTCATGATGATCAGGAGCGGATACTTCGACGTCGTGCTTGTGGAGTCTCACGCGAAGCCAAGTGATATACTAGATCTCTCCAAGGTGTATGAGCACGCGCTGGATCCATTATACATGAAGCCCCTGAGCCCCGCAAATCCCCTATTCACAGCGGGCCTGGATGCTGTTGCATACATGAATAGAGTAGGCCTAACCAGGGAGGACCTCGCGTTCATAGCTGTAAGGAACAGGAATAACGGGTTGAGGAATCCGCGGGCCAGCTACGCGTCTAAAATCACAGTAGAGGAGGTCCTGGAGGCTGAACCCTACATTTACCCGATGACGAGGTATGAGGTCGCCGGGTTCACAGATGCGGCCATTGTATTCATATTAGCAAGCGACGAGGTTGCGGATAGGTTCACGGACACGCCCGTATGGGTTAGGGGTATCGGGTGGGCCACCGAGACTGGGACGGGAGCCCTAGCATGGCACGAGTGGGGCAGGATGAAGTCTATGAGGATCGCCGCTGACATGGCATACAAGATCTCTGGGATGAAGCCCGTTGATATAGAACTAGCAGAGGTCGAGGATAGATTCAGCTTCATGGAGCCACTAACCCTAGAAGAGGTCAGACTAGCCCCCGAAGGGGCCGCGGCAAAGATGGCCGCCGAGGGAGCACTAGACGGGGGTAATTTGATAGTTAACCCAGGAGGAGGGAGCCTATCCATGGGTGTACAGCTGGAGGCAACAGGGCTTGCCAGGCTACTTGAGGCATACCTACACCTTACAGGAGCCGCTGGACCCCACCAGGTAGACGCGTCTACAGCATTAGTGGCCTCATGGAGGGGCCCCCCCAGCTATACAAGCATGGTAGCGATCCTGGAGGGGCCTATTGAGGTCATGTAGGGGGTGGTCAGGTGTGAGGCCCAATATACATGTGAAGAGTAAGGTTGCAGTCGTCGGGGCTGGTCTAACCCTATTCCGTAGAAGAATGCTAGAGACGCCCAGGGAGCTTGCGTGGGAGGCAGCCAAGATGGCGCTGGATAGCGCTGGCATAACGCTCAGGGACGTAGACTGCATAGTAATAGGGACAGCCCCCGATGCATTCGACGGGATCCACCTGAATGGGGAGTATCTGGCAGATGGTGCGGGTGGTATAGGCAAGCCCACAGTCAGGGTATACGTGGGTGGGGGTACAGGTGTATTCGTTCCAATAGCTGCATGGTGGCACGTGGCCAGTGGCCTCTGCAAGACAGTGTTGGCGGTAGCTGAGGAGAAGATGAGCCCGGCCCATCCACACCCACAAGGAGTATTCGCCTACATATGGGACCCCGTCCTTGAGAGGCCTCTGGGGCCGAACCTCATATGGATATTCGCACTAGAAATGAGGAGATATATGTATAAGTGCGGGGCTAAGAAGGAGGATATAGCCCTGGTATCCGTCAAGAACAAGGCAAACGCGCTAGACCACCCAGCCGCACAAGCTGCTGCAAAGATAACTGTGGAGGACGTCCTTAACAGCGAGCTCCTAGTATGGCCAGTCAACAGGCTGGACATAAGCCCGGTGAGTGACGGAGCCGCCGCGCTTGTGCTAGCAGCCGAGAACGAGGCTAGGAGGATCACGGACTCCCCAGTATGGGTTGAGGGCGTAGGGTTTACACTAGACAATACACACTGGTACAACAGGGAGCTGGGCTACCCGAGATACGTGCAATATGCGGCCAGGATGGCGTATAAGATGGCTGGCATAGAGAGGCCTTGGAAGGAGATAGACTTTGCGGAGCCCTATGACCCCTTCGACTACAAGGAGCTACACCATATAGAGGGGCTAATGCTTGCAAGGCCGTGCGAGGCCCCCAAGCTACTCAGGGAAGGATACTTCAACAGGGACGGAGACCTGCCCACAAGCCCCAGTGGAGGCCTGCTAGGAGTCGGGAACCCTATAGCTGCAGCAGGCCTGATGAAGGTTGCAGAGCTCTTCTGGCAGCTACGCTATGAAGCTGGAGCCAGGCAGGTTAAGAAGCCAGTCCACAGGGGGGTTGCCCAGGCATGGGGCGATTTGATGCAGGCTGGAACAGTTATAGTACTTGGTAACTAGGGGGTGAAGGGTGATGGAGGAGAGGCTCCCGGGACACTATCTGAAATCGAAGGAGATGTATAGCCTCCCAGGACTTGTAGAGTATAAGCCGTATCTTAGATACATGTTCTCGGCAGGCCAGGCGCAATCCAAGTTCCTAGAGGGCTTGAAGCAGGGCAGGATCCTTGGCAAGAGGTGCCCAAGCTGTGGAAGGGTGTATGTGCCCCCGCGCAGCTATTGCGAGTACTGTATGAGGCCCACCAGCGACTGGGTAGAGGTTAGCGGGGAGGGCGAGGTACATACAGCAGTGGTCAGCTATATATCAACATTTAGGGAGAGAATGGAGAAGCCAGAGATAGTGGCCGTAATCAAGCTATACGCACCAGGCTACACTGAGAAGGGCTATGAATTCGCAGGCCTATTCCACAAGCTATGCAACGTTGAGCCTGAGGACGTTGAGAGTGGCAGGGTTATAGGGATGCGGGTCAAGCCGAGGTGGAGGCCAGAGAACGAGCGGAGGGGCGACATTAATGATATTGAGTGTTTTGAACCGGTGGGAGGTGATTAAGGGGTGAGCTGGGAGAAGGATGAGGGGATAAACAGAGTAATACACTACCAAGGATCAATGGAGGAAGAGAAATAAGTATACACGCCTAGAGACAACGGAATGGAATTGGCAAAAGACAACAAAAA
>JALWGG010000146.1 GCA_027013765.1 Acidilobaceae archaeon | reverse complement strand
GGCACTGGCATCGTGGGGTGTGAAAAGAGTCTATGGTATAATAGGCACCAGTATCCTCGACTTCTTCGATGCTCTATACAGTGTCAGGGATAGAGTGGATGTTATAACGACTAGGCACGAGCAGGTTGCAGTCTCAGCTGCTGACGCAGAGGGTAGGATAACAGGTAAACCTGGGGTTGCAGTCCTGCATGCAGGCCCAGGCCTCCTCAACTCTATGATAAGCCTAGGGATCGCTATGAGAGACCGGGTCCCCCTGGTTGTGATAGTGGGTGGAGTGAGGAGGAGGCTCCGCGGTACAGAGGCCTGGCTAGAAGTAGACCTAGAGGCCGCTTCCAAGCCGGTCTCCAAGTATTACAGGACTATTGAGGATCCAAGAGACGCCCTGGAAGTGCTCCGAGAAGCTTTTGAAGCTGCAGCAAGCCCCCCAAGGGGCCCAGCTATAGTAGAGGTGCCCGAAGACCTATGGAAAGCAAAAACACCTTCAAGAAGCCAGTTAGAGCCTCCCCGACCAGCCTCCCCAGAGTCTCCTAACGACAGGGAATTCGCATCTAGAGTAGTGGAGCTAGCCAAGGATGCAAAACAGCCACTAATTCTAGCTTGTGGCGAGCTAGTCTCATCACAAGGCTTCCAGCAGGATCCGCTTCTATCGCTCGCAGAGAAACTAGATGCGTTCATAGTAACCAGCGGTAATGGCAGGGGAGCATGTCCCGAGGACCATCCAAGATGCCTGGGCAGAATAGGATTTGGAGGCGGGAGTACTGTTGCCGATACAGCGCTTGCAGAGTCAGACCTTGTCATAGTATTTGGAAATGAATTTGACGATATAACAACATACGCTTATAACGTCCTCCCCGAGGGAGACGTAATTATAGCAAGCCTAGACCCGTCTGTAGATAAGAGGCCTAGGTATTATGAGCACTACCAGGCAGACCCTTTAACCGCACTCCACCTCCTTTTAGACACCACCCCGAGACTAGAAAAACCTGGATGGGCCGAGCGCGTGAAGGAACTAACAGCATCTTGGGCCAGAGTAATTGAAGAACACTCTAGATCCAGCGGAGATAAAGTCGCCCCAGGCTGGTTCTTCCAAAGGCTTGACAAGGCTCTAGCCAGGAATAAGATAATAACTGCTGGCCAGGGGACACATATCTTATACACATACAGCTTCATGAAGATCTATGAGCCAAGAAGCTTCCTAGCAGCAACCAATCTAGGAGCCATGAGCTATGCTTTCCCTGCAGGAATAGGTGCTAAACTAGTAGCTCCTACAAGACAGGTTGTGACTGTTGCAGGAGATGGGGACTTCCTAATGACAGTACAGGACCTTGAGACAGTAGTCAGAGAGCATGTCAATCTAGGAGTAGTGGTTGTTAATGACGGATCCTATAGGGTCCTCTACCTAAAACAACTAATACAATATCAAGGGAGAGTCTATGAAACCCTGCTAGGAAACCCAGACTTCGGTTTACTTGCAAAAGCCTTTAGAATAGGCTATATCAAGGTCAGCGACAAGGAAACAGCATTAAATGCGATAGAGGCCCTCTCCAGGCAGGAAAAACCCATTCTTGTAGAGCTCCCAGCCGACCCCAACGAGTTGCCGCCCGTCAACCTTGACGCAACCCTAGCCATGAGTAGATAAACCGGGTAACCACCAGAGAAGACGTAATACCGATACCCCTTTAACCCTCCCCCATTGGTATATACCCTTAGCTAATACGCCTCCAAGCTTCCATCGCCATGCGGTGCCATACAGTGCTTAGGCATGTAGGATATGTGATCGTGTTTATACGCGATATGGAAGCAATGCTAGAATTCTGGAGGCACAGGGTGGGCCTTCGAGCCCGTTATACAAGTGGAGAGTGGAGCGAGTTAGAGCTAGACAATGTTATACTAGCACTACACAAGACAGCAGAGACGAGCCCCAGAGATACAGGCATAGTATTCAAGGTAGACGACCTAGACAAGACCGTGGAGAGGCTAAAGGAGAAGGGTGTAGATGTAACAAACCCGCAAGATATAGGAGTGGGTAGAGAGGCGCTATTCCGGGATCCAGAAGGGAACATATACCATATATTCCAGCCAGCAAGAGACGCCTAAATCATGATTAAAACGTCTCCGAGGACCTCCAGTATCACAGCTAGATACGCATCACCATTCATTAACGCGATGAAGCTGAGGTATTTAGTTATTCTTGAAAGTGTAGCCAAATGGGAGAGTGAAGGTTAAGAGACACCAATAATATTGTTTGCCATTATTGAAATAGTTATTGTAAATATATTACAATAGTAGCAATAGCGGTTGCAATAGCAAGGCGTCTTCCCCTAATAAAAGTTGGAAGTCACAGAGGAAAGAGCTTCACCGAGATCTGGAAGGGGTCAGAGCTATTCGAGAAACTAAGAGGCAGAAAGCTATTGAAGGGCGTATGCGGTAAATGCCCATACAAGTACATTTGCGGCGGGTGCAGGGCTAGAGCATATACATACTACAGAGACCCCCAGCACCAGGCCCAGGATGTATCCTAAACAAGGCACAATGACCTCCTCTTCTTACACGAAGTGGCGAGGCATGCTTCTTGAAGAAGATGAGCCACAAGATCTCCAGCAACACTATTATGGGGGCCTATCCGGATACCTACCTTGCACACCTAAAAGCAATAGAGATCGAGCTCTCAGAAGCCAAAAGAAGTGAGGCTATACGGGTGGGTTAAGAAACGATGCAAAGACCTAAAGAGCTACCTAGACGACCCTCACCTCCCTTCAAATCTAGAAAGCCTAGTTCACGAGCTAATTGGTAGATTTTGCAAGACAAACTGAAAACATGCGAGCCAACCGGATCCAGCTAGAATAACTAAGCCAACGAGCACGAGCAACCACCCTCTTTATAAAACCAGATAGCTTGTAGAATGTTTGTGTCTCACCCAGGTAACACTTAATATTCTAGGCTTCATGCTATTACCTGGTGTTTAGCAATTGCCGGGTGATTCTGCATCGTCAGCTGTTGAGTGGAGGCTTCGAGTAGGCAAAAAGAGGGCCATATACCTACCTAAAGATGTGCTAAGAGCTGTGGGACTCAGCGTGGGCGATCAGGTTATTGTAAGGGTTGAAGGCGATCGTATTATAATTGAAAGGGCCCCCGACCCGTTTCTGCTCGCGGTGAAGAGGAGGATGTGGGCTAAGACTACTGTTGATGAGTTCGAGGAGGAAAGCGAATATGAACAAGAAGAGTGGGACTAATAGAATACTAGCAATACTGATCGACTCCACCTATCTACTACCAGTGTTTGGCATAGAAGTAGACGGCATAAACAGCTCTGATCTACTAGAGCTACGATCCCTAGCATTAAAGAAGAAAATAAAAATACACTATTCACCAATATCATTAATAGAAGTAATATCTAAAGTCGCCAAGGAATCCAAGAAGGTAGAACAAGGCCCTACACCAGAGGAAATAGAAGCCACTATCAGCATAATAGAGCAGTCAGAGTATCTAAAACCCGTCTATCCTAACCCTCAAACCTACGCCCTGGCCTATAAGATGAAACTACTAGGACACAAGGACATGATAG
>JALWGG010000145.1 GCA_027013765.1 Acidilobaceae archaeon | reverse complement strand
CTACGGCCTCTAGGTCGACGCCCGTGGAGAAGAATCGATCGCCGGCCCCCCTCAATACTATGACGCTTGTATCGCTATGGGAGCACTCAGCCCTTACAGTGTCTGCCAGTTGTAGGGCGTGTTGCAGGTCCAGGCTGTTACCCTTGTCTACCCTATCCATGATTATCCAGGACGCCGGGCCCCTCCTCTCAACCCTTATAGGCAAGATATGCACCAACATATCAGTAGTGTACATGGGTTGATATGCCTACTAATAGCCGGGTAAATGCCATCCAGATATATCTACCCTAAATATCACTCCTGATCCCGTGGATGAGCGGTGACGACGCGCCTGAGCCTGTGTAGGCTGTGATGTGGCCCTCGATCAGCGACTTGATAATAGCCGTATAGATGCTTTCCTGGCCTCCCGGAGGTCCTTATCGGAGATTACTATATGCTCGTGCCCGTCAACCAAGACGCTATCCGCTGCTATCAGGCTCTCAACCCTTCCATATACATAGATCCTCTCTATAAC
The DNA here is from genome assembly GCA_027013765.1 of Acidilobaceae archaeon. Taxonomy (GTDB): domain Archaea; phylum Thermoproteota; class Thermoprotei_A; order Sulfolobales; family Acidilobaceae; genus S012-22. Next base: position 10,780 of record JALWGG010000145.1, on the reverse strand, counting down.
ATCCAGGGGAGCATACTCCATGAGCATGCCCGGCGGCCTAGAAGCGTCATATATAACTATCTCCGCAGTCTCTCCAGGCCTGATCTCTTGGCTACCAAGCCCAGCCTGCCTCCTGAGCCCGAGGGATAGCTTGTATGGGTCTTCTACACCGGCCAGCGTGTATGCTGGCTTGCTTGATAGTGCAAGGACCTCTCCACTATCTATCCTAATGCCTCCAGGGCACGACTCGTCCGATATCCTGACATAATCCCCGCCTTGGTCATCCTCTAGGCAGCCGGGTTTTGCAAGCCCATAGATCCCCCCGACTATATCCCTGAGCCTGTTGGGTAGTGAAGGGTCTAAGCCCTCTACTAGGATACTCGTTATACCGCTGAGATGGGCCTCATATACTGCTGGTAGTGATAGGCGTGCTAGGTCTTCTGGGGATAGTAGCTTGTAGAATTCTATCCTCTTCCTCATGCTAGGCCTGTAGAATCTTATTGGATACGCCGCGGCATCGAGGACTGCCGCGAGCCCGGGGACAACTATTCTCCCCTCCCCTCCTAGCTGCAGTGTAGCGTATGTGAGGTCCTCGGGGATGGGCATTTGCCCTACCCCAGCGATCCTGCCACCCTTTACATAAACATACCCCTCCCTGATTACCTCCTTCCCCGTGTATATCAGCGTTGCAGTCACCAGGATGTCGATCACTCCAGACACCATCACCAGTGTATACTGCTTATAGACTTATACACTCTATGCATCACACCATTGAGCATGGGTTGCTGGGTAGGGTGTCTGCTGTTGGAGATGGTGTATGTGGTAGACGTTGACTCTGTCCTGGACGGGAGCCTGAGGAGGCTCATTGAGAAGGGTGCAATCAGGGGGAGGGTGCTTATACATAGGATCATAGCAGACTACTTCTACTCCGAGGCTAGGAAGGGTAGGAGCACGGGCTTCACGGGCCTAAGCGAGCTGGCTAAGGTTATAGAGTCCCCTGGTACCGGTATAGAGATCCTAGTCGTCGACGAGGACAAGCCGATGGTTAAGGACGTAAGTCTAGAGACCGTGAAATCCATTATAAGGAACTATGCCTGGAAGGCTGGAGGAGTGCTAGTCTCAAGCGACCCCCTACAGATAGATGCTGCAAGGGCGCTCGGCATAGCCACACTATACAGCGGCGAGGCCAGGAGGGAGAAGCTCTCTATAGATGAGTTCTTCACCGAGAAGACTATGAGCATACACCTGAAGGAGGGTGCACCCCCCATAGCAAAGATCGGATCCCCGGGGCGGTGGGCCTTCGTCAGGATCCGTGACGAGCCTCTGAGCCAGGGCGAGATAGAGGAGATCGCGAGGGAGCTAATCGAGGCTGCATCCCTGAGTAAGGATGGATTCGTGGAGATAGACAGGGCTGGCTCCACCATAATACAGTTGAGGGATTACAGGATAGTCATAACCAGGCCCCCCTTAAGTGAGGGGTGGGAGATCACTGCCGTCAGGCCTGTTGTAAAGCTCAGGCTCAGCGACTATGAGATCCCTGACAAGCTCTATAAGAGGTTTATGGAGAAGGCTGAGGGCATACTGATCGCTGGAGCCCCGGGCATGGGTAAAACAACCTTTGCACAGGCCCTAGCGGAATTCTACTCTGAGCAGGGGAAGATCGTTAAGACGATAGAGTCTCCAAGGGATATGAGGCTCCCACCAACGGTTACCCAGTACAGCAAGAACTACGCTGACCTAGGGGAGCTACACGACATACTCCTCCTATCCAGGCCAGACTATACCGTGTATGACGAGCTGAGGAGTGACGAGGACTTCCAGCTATACGTTGACCTTAGGCTCGCCGGGATCGGTATGATCGGTGTCGTCCATGCAACCAGCCCCATCGACGCGGTCCAGAGGTTTATAAGGAGGGTGGAGCTGGGGATGATACCCAGCATAATAGACACGGTCATATTCATAAACGAGGGCAGGATCGAGAAGGTATATGAATTGTCAATCACCGTAAAGCTGCCCACAGGGCTTAGGGAGGCGGACCTCTCCAGGCCCGTAGTAGAGGTTAGGGACTACATCACCGGGGAGCTGGAGTATGAGATCTACACGTTTGGAGAGCAGACGATGGTCGTCCCAGTGAAGGGTAAAACCGTGGATAGGGAGCGGGAGGTGCTTGAGAGGATGGTGAGGAGGATCCTACCCGACGCGGAGGTAGAGGTCAGGGATAAAACTGTAATCGTCAGAATACCCAGGCACAGCCCCAGGCTGACGGCGAGGAAGCTCAAGAGGATTAGGAAGCTTGTGGAAAAGAACGGGTTCGAGGCTAGGATCGTTCCCGTTTAGACGTGCCTCCAAGACCTCTAAAACCATAAACTTATATTCAATCAGCAACAATACTATATAATGTTGGGGGTGATTATCGTGATACTCTTCGACTGGGGAACGTATAACGGTCTGTATAAGCTGAGGCTGGCAGCCATACTCGGGATGAAGCTTACAGAGATCCCCCCATATGACCTTGCCAGGAGGAGGAGTGAGGACTACTTTAGGGAGTACAGGGATTTCGCCTCCAACGCCTTCACAACAATAACGGCCCATGCACCCTACTATAACGTCGTCTCAGTCGATAGGGATGTGATGGATAAGAGCTGGAAGGCGCTAATCTCCGCTGCCAAACGCGCCAAGCTAGCTGGAGCCATGATCTATAACCTGCATCTGGGCTGGAGAGCCTATATGGACCATAGGGATGTCGAATACGTGATAGAATTCCTGAAGAAGCTGGCCGCCGAGGTTGACGGCATGATCATAAGCGTGGAGGTGCCGTATACTAGGAGGTTGATCGGCGACTGGGATGAGATAAGAGCTATCAGGGAGGAGGTGGGCGAGGATAAGGTCATAGTGTCAGTACAGCTTGAAAACGTCTGGATGTATGAGAAGGGTGTATCAGAGACGGGGGCGTTCGAGGAGGCCGACAGGTCTACGGGTGAGGACTACTGGAGAGAGGTCCTGGCTAAGACGTTGAAGCTGAGTAGCAGGTACCTTTCTCTAAGGTTCAGCCAGGTAATAGGATTCGCTCTGGGGAGGAGGATATTGAAGAAGAGGGTCCCCCTGGGTAAGGGCTATCCCAGGCTGGAGCCCCTGGCCAGGTCGCTGGCCGAGTTTATGGTGAAGGATGTCAGGGGCAAGGGGGTCCCGGTGAACATGCATATAATATACACGGGCCCTCCGGAGACTAAGTATCATGACACGCTTACACTATACACCAGCATAATGAGGGAGGCCATATCGCACCTGTAAAGTTGAAGCCGAGGGATTACCAGTTAGAGGCTGTAGAATGGGCCCTCAGGAAGAGGCAGAGTATAATATGCATGCCTACGGGGACGGGTAAGACACTCATAGCCGCACTCTGGATAAAACACCTCCTAAAGGATGGGAAGGTAAAGAAGGTCCTCGTGCTTGAACCCACCAGGTTCCTGGTAGAGCAGACATCAAGGTTCCTGAAGAGGCTCGGCATACCGGCGGAGCCGGTCCATGGAAGTATGAGTAGAGGGGCTAGGAGGAGGGGGTGGAGCTCCCTAGTAGTCGTGGCAACTCCGGAGATCGTTGAAAGCGAGGGCTTCAATGTAATGGATGAGCCAGGGGCGATAGTTGTAGACGAGTGCCACCACACCACCGGCCAGGATTCCTACGTTACTGTAGCTAGGAGGTATCGTGCAGAGTGGAGGCTGGGGCTAACAGCATACCTACCCCCAAGCAGGAGGAGGATGCTAGAGGACTACATCGGAGAGGCGAGGTGCTGGAGCTGGACAGATCCTAGGCTAGCGAAATACATTCCAGAATGGGTGGGGGAAGTCTATGAGGCGCCCCTAAACAAGGCAGAGGAGAGGCTCTACACAAGGCTGGAGGAGCTCTGGGACAGGCTACACGGTGTGGAGAGAGTCGTCATAGGCAACGCTCTGAGGTGGCTTGTAAGGGATGGAGCCATAGCCCTTAGAGAGTCATATGAGAAGGGAGGCCTCCTGTCACGGCTCCTAGAACCAGTCAGGGAGCTACTCTACAGCAGAGAGGTTAGGCCTGCACACAAGCTACCCACACTAGTAAGAATACTTAGGGACCATGAAGGGTATGAGAAGGCGATAGTATTCGTCGACAGAGTGATAGTGGCCGAGTTAGTCTCCAAGAGCCTGAGAAGCCTAGAACCAGCACTAATACTTGGCAGGAGGAGGATAAACCCTCGCATAAGCCTTGAGAAGGCCAAGAGGACACGGCTAATAATATCCACGAGCGCCGGGGAGGAGGGGATAGACCTCCCCGAGGCGGACCTACTAATAATATGGAGCCATACAGCTAGCCCCCTACGCTTCATACAACGACTAGGGAGAATCCTAAGGCCCTCACAGGCGAAACAGAAAACGGCAGTCTTCATAGCAACCCCAGACACCGTTGATATGGATAGCCTTGTAGATGGGCTACTGGAGGCTGAGAAGGCGGGGGTTAAACTAGGAGTCAGCCCGGACATAGTCCAATGGCTGTGGGGCCTAAGCAGGAGGAGAAGGATACTAGAGGCCCTAGAAGAGGCACCAATGACTATAGACATGATACAACAAGCCACTGGCATACCAGCTAAACGCGTGGAGGCATCGGTCAACTGGCTACTACGCCACGGATACATAATCTACATATACACGCCATACGGTAAAGTATACGGGCCACGCTACATGCCAGAACTATTCTATGAGAGATACAGAGAATACCTAACACCAATAGACACTCTGGAAGCAACCATTACGCCACATATACAAGGGGCAAAGCTAAGGCATGTAAAAGGATACTATACTAGGACACGCAAGCACCTGCAAAGACTACTAGATAAATATAAAATGCTAACAAAAATAACAGCACATGTAAGAATACGGGTAAATGCAGTCGAGAAGATGATACAGTTAACCTACAACTACACAATAGACAACACAACACTACTCAACATGGTATTAAACAATATATACTCGTCACACAAAACCATGAAACTTACTTCACTAATATAATATTATATAATATTTATTATAAAACCCTATGATATAGAATACATCCTAATAATGACCTCTCCACTACTTGGAAAATGTTTAAGCACGCTATCATTATTACACTCCTTTGGAATGCCTAGATCAATAGCACAATACTCCACTGTGTTAGGCTTAAGATAGGGGTCTATATAAATAGCAATACCACTCCACTTACTATCAATAATTGTTACCAAAACCCTTTCACCGAGCGTTTTTGACGCCTTAATTGCACTGTATAATGCGTGGAAAAATCCCTTTGAAGCATTGTCATATACATCCTTTCCCAACACATATGATAACTCAGTAAGATTAATCATTCCCAAGAGCATATCACGTATGAGGGAATGGGCATAACTATCTTTATTGCTTGCATAATTTCTATTATTTTTATTATTTATTTTATTGATATTATTACTAACTATATGGATAGTATTCATACTATTAATATTTCTTTTACTAGAGGTACTCATAGCAAACACTCTCCCTACTGTGCATTAGGAAACGCGGCGTTTGCTTATAAATTTATTGCAAGGGGGGTCTATACATATCTATATATAATCCTAAAAGGTGAATATCTAATATGGATCGGTGTATAAATGTATTGGAGTGGTGGCTATGAAGGATTTACCCAAGTTGCATTTTAAAAGATATTTAGGTAGTATGATATTTAATTTGAATGAACTTGAAGAACTACTATTAGAAGAAATAATTACACTTACAAACAACACTAAGAAGAAGCTTCTGCCTGGTGAACTGCTGGTAGTTCTACTGACAATATATGATGGGGGGTGGGAGATCAGGTACTGGCTAGATCCTGATAGTAGTAATGTTATGATTGTAACTAACATCAACGAGGCATATAAACCAGAGAACATATATAGAGTGTTAGTTGAATTATTTAGTGTTGGTAGAGATAGCTTAGACTCGGAACTTGCAAGATTAAATACGCTAAGTATACCGTACATAAATATCTCCTTTGATGAGCTGTATCAATCTCTTGCAGGGATTCTAAAGATACCGTTAACTGCTGGTGTACAAGTGGTGCCTGTAGTCGAGTCAAATATTCAAAGCATGAGTCTGAAAGAGCAAGAATCTGTAGGAAAAATACAAAAAGAAAAGATCATTGCTGAAGGTTCTATTAATGAATGTGTCAATGCATTATGGAGTGCATGTTATGAAAAAGACTGTAAAGCTGTAATTGAGAGGCATGATGATATTATTGATATTTTACATGATCTAGGAATTATTATATATGAGTTTAGTAGTAAGTTTTTATGTATACTATACAACAAAAAATATGACTCTGGTGGTTGCAAATATAAGTTATACTACAATGACTCTGGTAGTATTGAGATTGAGTGTACTAATAGCGAGGATGATGTAGTGGAAAAAATCATGAATGCCGAAAAGCGTGGCTTAGAACTCGTTATATATTAGTCTTCTATTTTATATTCAAGTCCAGCCCTGCTGTATATTAGATATGCCACGATGCCTCCAGCGATCAATCCCGTTATTGCTCCAATAGGCACCGAGTTGGATAGTATAAAACTTACTGCACCAGTGGCAACGGCTGCGGTTAAGCCTTCTAGTATAGATAATTCTCTGGCTTCACGGCTCCTCACTAGTTTAACTTTCCTTCCATCACTACTTATCAGTTTTTTACATTTCGGGCACTGCTTTATATTAACGTTATATCCACAATACGGGCACGTGCTGCTCGTGAAGGGTATCCTTTTACCACATTTCGGACATTTATATACTTCTAATGTGAGCTCGTAGCCACAATATGGACATTTTATATTATTTTTATTTATATAATTTAGTATGTTTTTATCGGTGATCGGGACTATACGTCTATCACCCTTGATCGTCAATAGTATGGAATTGAGTTGATGGACGTTTATTACTACGTTCTTATCTAGTTCTACTATTATATTTTTGCTTCCATGTTCGTTAATATCTTTTAATGCCTCTTGGCTTGCCAGTATCAGGTCTACGGATAGCGCTGTATATGCTTCTGCAGATTCCTGGTCTAGCTCTCTACCGAATATTATTGGGAAGCCGTCTCGTGATATTACAAATACTTGTATTCCATCTAGATTTGATAAAAACGATTGAATTTTATTAAGATCTTCATGCTCTTCTCTACTCATATCTATTACGTCACCTATGTTATCTTACAATAACTTCGATTATTAAAGGTTCCTCTGGGCTTGATTGTGGCTTTATCTTAATCTTTACTTGTGCATCTTTCTTTACTTTTCTAATTGTTTTCCTAATTATAGCAGCTACTAGGAATGACTCCGGGCTTAGGCTGAATTTTATGCCCTTCTTTGCTAGTAGTACTGCAACGGGCTTGAATATGCTGTCATGTATCTTTATTATGTATTTATCTCCAGTATTGCTACCGTTCTGCGGTAGCTCTACTTCCACGTTGTCGCTTATGCCGAGCATTTTGAATGCCTTAGGTATGTCTTCTTTGAGGTCTTTTATATCGTGGATCTCAAATCCTATATCTTCTAGGAGGTCCTCTAGGTATTCCCCTATTTCTTTTATAAGTATTTGTGTCATTGCAGCTGCTCCTGCTCCTAGTGTCTTGTTTAGTGCTATCTGATACCCCGCCACTATCACGTTCAGGAGGCCGCTTGGTATCGTGATTTTTTCCGACAATGTAAATTCCCCTCCTTTATACCCACACATACTCTCAGTCCTCTGCCCCTGAGGGCTAGAGGACTCCTGATATTCTTGGGGCTTGCTTCTTGAGCTCATATCTTAGTCTGCCTAGGACTGCTTTTGACTTGTCTGCAAGTAGTGCCAGTAGGTTTTCTCCTAGGTCGTGAATTAATAGGTAGTGTCCAGGGTATTCTAGTGTTGTGGTTTCTGGTTTCCCTAGTTCTAGTTCTTCACCTAGCTGGGCTGTTGCTCCCTGTACTGCTGTTATCATTGCCGCCACAGCGTCTTCGTCTATTGTGAGTGTGCCTGCTGTTGCTTTTTCTTTTATTAATCCTTCCTTGCTTATTATGAATATTGCTATTACGCCTGGGGTGCGTGTCATGTCCACCAGTATTCTCTGTACCGGGCTTGACACTTCTCGGCACCTCTATTTTCTATTTCATGATTGTAAATATTCTGTTTTTATGTTTTCCCACTGTATTTGTATATATTTTAATTATTTTTTAATAAAAGTTATATATATTAATTGGTGCGTGCATTATTGATATTTAATATTCAGTTAATGCTATTGGTATAGGTATTTTTATGTATTGTATAGATTTATACTATTAGGTCTGCATATATTGTTATGGTGAGTATGTTGGGGCTACCCTGTAGTAGGAGTGAGTTGAAGCCCCCTGCAGGCGGCGAGCTGGCTAAGCTTGTCGACGGTAAACTGGTTGTCCCTGACAACCCTGTGGTTGTTTACATAGAGGGTGATGGTATAGGGCCTGAGGTTGTCAGGAGCGCTAGGGCCGTGATAGATGCAGCGATAGAGAAGGCTTATGGAGGGACTAGGAGGATCGTGTGGTGGGAGATGGCTGCTGGTGAAAAGGCTCAGAGGGAATGCGGCGAGCTGCTGCCTGAGGCTACTCTTGAGGCCATCAAGATGACTAGGCTGGCGTTGAAGGGGCCCTTGACTACCCCCGTTGGGAGTGGTTTTAGGAGCCTCAATGTTGCTATAAGGCAGGCCCTCGACCTTTACGCTAATATTAGGCCCGTCCGCTTCTACGGCCAGCCTGCCCCCCACAAGTATGCTGATAAGGTTAACTTCGTCATATTCAGGGAGAATACTGAGGACGTGTATGCTGGGATAGAGTGGCCCTGGGATAGTAGTGAGGCCTCCAAGCTGAGGGAGTTCCTGAAGAGGGAGCTTGGAGTCACTGTCAGGGAGGATGCGGGGCTGGGTTTGAAGCCTATCAGCAAGTTCGCCACCCAGAGGCTGATGAGGAGGGCTATTGAGTGGGCTATAAGGAATGGCAATAGGAGGATAACCCTCATGCATAAGGGGAACATCATGAAGTATACTGAGGGTGCATTCATGCAGTGGGGGTATGAGGTTGCTGTCAACGAGTTCAGGGAGTACATTGTAACTGAGCAGGAGCTATGGGAGAAGTATAATGGCGAGCTACCGGAGGGCAAGATACTGGTGAATGATAGGATAGCTGACAACATGCTCCAGCAGATCATAACCAGGCCATGGGATTATGAGATAATAGTTGCCCCCAACCTAAACGGGGACTACATAAGCGACGCAGCCAACGCGCTTGTAGGGGGTATAGGGATGGCCGCTGGCATGAATATGGGTGATGGGATAGCGGTTGCAGAACCCGTCCACGGGACGGCTCCAAAGTATGCTGGAAAGAACGTTATAAACCCGACGGCCGAGATCCTGTCAGCAACACTCCTCATAGGAGAGTTTATGGGGTGGAGGGAGGTTGTCGGGCTGGTGGAGAACGCTATTAGGAGGGCGATCGCCGATAAGAAGGTCACATATGACCTTGCAAGGCACATGCCAGGCGTTGAGCCCTTGAAGACTACTGAGTACACAGAGGCGTTGATAGAGTATATAAAGGAGTCCTAGCACCCCCTATCCAGCACCTCTATGAGGTCTAGGAGCTCTCCAAGCCTCTTAATCCTATATTTAGCATATCTCCTAACCACCTCATCGCCCTCACCAAGGAGTATTGGGTACCCTACAACCTGCATAGCTGTCGAGTCCCACATGGAGTCCCCTACATAAGCTGTCCTCTCAGCCTCTACTCCCAGCTCGTGTATGATCCTCCTCACACTCCTAGACTTATCCACCCCCACTATTGGTACACCACCAGGCTTCAGGTAGCCGTGCTTATCGAATGAGAGCATGTTTGCAACCCACGCCTCCGCCCCTATAACGCGTGCAACCCTCCTAGCAAGCAGGTCTATACCGCTGGATACCAGTGCTATCCTCTTCCCCATCCTCCTCAGCTCCTTAACAACCCTATCAACCTCGTCATCTAAGGGGACCCTATCTAGTATCTTCACTAGCTCACTCCTGTGCAGCCTGCCACCGGAGGCGTTGATCCACAGCTCGGTATCAAGCCTCATCCATTCTAGGAAGTCTATCTTACCCTCCTGGTAGAGTCTTAGATACCTAGACGCCTTATCCCTTACATTGAAATGCATATGGAGATAGTCCCAGCTACTTTTAATCTTGACAAGGACACCGTCCATGTCGAATATTACTAGGTGTATGCATGCCATTTCTCTAGAGTACACCCCATCCTGCCTGTGGAGATCCATAGCAGAATGAGGTTTTATGCTATGATTTATGTGGGTTAAATAAAACGTGTTTATGCTAGCCCCCTATTTTTCAAGGGCCCCGCTTACCTTCTTAATAGTATGAATGCAAGTATAGCAATTATTATGAGAACGACTACACCAGCTATCAGTGCCCTATTAGTCTCCCTCTGAGTAGTTGTAGTGGTGGTTGTGGTGGTCTCTCCTGGAGTCTCCTCTGGTGATGGTTTTTCGGCTGTTGTTGTTTTACCAGTCGGAGTTTTAGTAGTGGTGGTTGTTTCTGCTATAGTCTCTGTAGTGGTTGTCTGACGCGGTTTTGTCAATGTCCTTGTCGTCGTGGTTGTGGTTGTTTCTGCTATAGTCTCTGTAGTCGTCTCAGTTGTTTCTGTAGTGGTCTCCTCTGCTGTGGTCTCAGTTGTAGTGGTTACCGTGGTTTCAGTTGGCCTGGTGGTTGTTGTAGTCTCCTCTGGTGT
>JALWGG010000144.1 GCA_027013765.1 Acidilobaceae archaeon | reverse complement strand
CCTTTATGGGGCACTTCTGGCCGCAGATGAAGCATGCGGACCTCTTGAAGCCAGCATCCTGGAGGGCCATCCTTACTTGCTCCGCATCCACGTGCTGTTCGGGCTTTTCAAGTGTGAGTATTCTGTGTTGTACTGGTATTGATGCTATTATTGCTGATGCTAGTGCTGTCTTAATGAACTCCCTTCTAGAAATTTTCATTATACACACCTCAATTACATATATCTATATATTTAAATGTTATCAGGATTCCCATGACATTTGATAGGTACAAAGTCTTGAGCATTAACTATAACGATTAATTGAAAAGTGGGTATAGGACACCCATGGAACACCAGATAACATATGGAGGACCCGCTTAAAAGTAGATAAATATCGCTGTACACGAAGTATAATGCTGGGATGAGGTAGCGGGATTAGCTTGAATGGTGAAGAAACAGCCGAGCACCGACCACACGGGTGGTGGATGTGAAGGGTAGGAGAGTACTACTCGTGCTCGCAATACTCGTCTTAGTATTATTCGTTGTAATCCCAGTCTATGTAGCATACTCCTCAATACACCCAGCAAGGTGTAGCACCGGAAAGACCCCGATGGATTATGGAATGACGTATACAAACTTCACTGTAACTACAAGTGATGGAGTCTCTATACGGGGCTGGATTATACCTGGCAAGCTTAACACTACATACTATATTATAATGCATGGATACACCTCCTGCAAGTCTAGTGAGGGGCTCCTAAAGGTGGCCAAGGGCCTGAATGCCCTGGGATACCCGGTAGTGATGTTCGACTTCAGGGCCCACGGCGAGAGTGGGGGCGGATACACGACTATAGGGCCCAAGGAGGTCCTGGACGCCGAGGCGGTCATGGACTATGTAGCGGGTGAGCTAGAGGCGGATAGGCTAGTACTAGTCGGCTACAGTATGGGCGCGTCTGTGGCCCTAATAGCTGGTGCTGGCGATGAGAGGGTTGCAGGGATAGCGGCTGACAGCCCCTACTACAGGCTTGACCAGGTCATACCGAGGTGGATCGGGGCAAAGACCCCCCTGCCATCATGGTATGGCGTGTTAATAGGGTTCTACGGCTCCCTGCTCACGGGGGAGGATACAAGCTTCGGCCCAGCAATGCTGGGTAACATAACGAAGCCAATCATTATATTCTATGGCACACAAGACCCCCTGATAACGTATGAGGAGGCGAAGGATCTGGTATCAAAGAGCCCGTGCGGCAGGCTAGTAGTAGGTAAGGGTGCTGGCCATGTAGAGGTAGCTGAAAAGATAGGATACAATACCTATATAGAGCTTCTGGCAAGCCTGGCAGGGGCTAGATGTTGACGTGTGGAGGCAGGCTAAGGCTAACTGCTATAACTAGCATGGTGGTCATGTTATTGCTACTCTCGTTATCTCTATACATTGCAGGAGGGCTACGGTATCCTTTAAATGCAATCTATTATATTATACTGCTCTCAACAGGCGTTGCAGGATCATACTACATCTATAATGCCTACACCACCTTCAAGCTAGGTTATACCGAGGCTTGCAGGATCTGTGGAGGCAAACCCGCTATAAGTTATAGGGTCCAGTCCGTATCATGCATAAGGGGTAATAGGATAATATGCTACTCGAACATATCAAGGAAACTCTATATAATAGATGCAGCCGACCTAGAGGAGCACGGAGAGGAGCCGGACCTATACTGCGTAAAACCGTTAGAACTCCCTAAGCACGCCAATGGCTACCACGGGGTATTCCTGGCTAGGGGCGACAAAGTCTATAGAGTAACCGGAGCCCTGCATATATTCGATATAAAGGAGTTGACTAGTAGGGGCGTGGAGATGGAGGGCCTTGATAGTAGATAGGAGGGCTCCAATACTAGTCATAACATTCTACTTAATATTCATGGTGCTCGGACTAGTACTTACACTAGGCTATAGCCCCCACGAAGCTATAGTGTACAACTTCAACGGGGACGTCATATACCATGACGGAGACGCCACCATACTATCGAACTCCACCTATACAGTAGTTATAGAGGGGAACCGGAGCCTAGGCATAGGGATAGGAATTGATGATGGGTGCAGGACAAGGTGGGGTATAACCCTTCTGGGCAAGGACTCCTCCATAATAACCATTATTGGAGACAGAGCTGTTAAGTATGACATGCCAGGGATCCTACCCGAACCCCGACATCTGGCATGCTCGAACGACACAGCATACGCCTGGGGGGGCGATATAATCAGGGGGGCAATGCTCTATACCATATCCAGTGAGGGCGTAAGGGGGTATCCATTATACGGGGCGTCACCCGGCATAGAGGACCTCGGCATGGCTGATGAGGGCGTCCTAGTACTGTATGATAGCCAGCTATTAATAATCGACACGGGAAAGCGGGTCTATGAGGTCTACAACTTATCATATAGCGGGTGGAGGATCGACCTAGACCTCATAGACCACTATAGCGGGGGGACTATCCTTCTAGGCTCTATAAGGAAGGACCCATCAAGGCTGGCAGCATTCATATACTATCCTAACATGGATGGCAGGAGTGTTGAAGTGGTTGGCAAGGCGTCTATAGCGGCGGCATACAATATCATTGACGGGAGGGAGCTACTACTGGTAAGGCCTGCAGGGGAGTGGGCTACCCTGGTAGAGTGGAGGAGGGATAAGGGGAACAGTATCTCCATCGCCATGGGCGACGCGTTCACACTAACAGGCTCCGGGGCCCTAGACGAGGGTATATGGCTCGGTGGCAGGCTGCTGGGCGAGATGAAGGCTATAGTGTATACCGGAGGTTCGGCGTCCCCGGGGATCGTGGGGGAGGGGTATAGGGTTGTGGTTAACCTGGAGAAGAGTAAGAATCGGATACTGGTGGGTATCATCCACGTCAACATGACGTGGATCGGGTCTGGAGACATGGGGGACCCTATACATGTAGAGGGCTCAAACCTAAGCCTGGAGGAGACCAGTGTAGACTCTAGGATCTACGGCGTGTATAGGGATAGAGTGGAGGTGTTGCTAGCACTATTCTCGATAAGCATACCAGCAGGGCTCGGCATATATGTAGTTTTGACCAGCAGCAGACCGTATAGATAGCAAGCCTATATATCGGGAAACACGAATATACCCGTCAAGCCAGACAACTAGAAACCCTTGAGGAGGTGAATGGGATGGAGTACACAAGCCTAGGATCCACTGGGGTCAAAGTTTCAAGGATAGGCTTGGGCGCATGGCAGTTCAGCCATACATGGGGCGTGACAGACTACAATACTGCAAAGCAGATCATCGACAAGGCACTAAGCCTGGGAATAAACCTGATAGACACGGCTATGGTCTATGGTAGGGGCCTTAGCGAGGAATTCATAGGGAGGGCCCTTAGAGAGCTCAAGGTATCCAGGGACGATGTGTTCATAGCCACAAAGATCCCGGGAGACTTCCTAGGATATGATGACGTATTCAAGGCGGTTGACAGGTCCCTCAAGAGGCTCCAGGTGGATTATATAGACTTGATGCAGGTTCACTGGCCCCCCTGCTGGCACAATCACCCTACCTGTGAATACATGAAGGCCCTGGAGAGGCTGGTGAAC
>JALWGG010000143.1 GCA_027013765.1 Acidilobaceae archaeon | reverse complement strand
CCAATGCTTGGCAGAGAGGATGGAGCGTTCTCCGGTGCTGGGGTTCCATTATTCAGCCTGGGTGGGGGGGTGTTTAGGTGGGCTTTGTTCGAGGTCCTCACCAGGCTCCATGCGCTTAGGGGCTATTATATAGCTGAGACCCCTATAATAGCTAGTAGCGATCTATTCAAGGTTTCAGGCCACCTGGACTTCTACCGTAGGAATATGTTCCTCTTCGAAATTGAAGGGCATGATTACGCTATAAAGCCTATGAACTGCCCATACCATATACTATTGTTCATGAGCCAGGTGGCCAGGTTCAGGAGCAAGGTGCCGCTGCCCTTCAAGGTCTTCGAGCTGGGGAGAGTGCATAGGTATGAGCCCAGCGGGAGCCTCTATGGCCTCCTAAGGGTTAGGGGCTTCACCCAGGATGACGCCCATATAATAACCCCGGCAGGGGACGCCATGGACACTATAGTGCGTGTCTTCGAAGAGATGAGAATGGTACTCTCAGACATATTCCTCCTAGACCTTAGCCAGGCCGATATACACCTCAGAGTGAGCCTCAGCGACAAGAGCCTCATAGGAACAGAGTTCATGGGAACTCGTGAGGAGTGGGAGAATGCAGAGGAGGTCCTCGCGAAGGCCTCCGAGGAGCTTGCACGTAGATATGGGACTACATACTCGCTGGAGGAGGGTGAAGCCGCATTCTATGGGCCCAAGATTGATGTGGTCGTCAAGCTAGAGGAGGCTGGGACCGTCAAGGAGTGGCAACTAGGCACGATCCAGTTCGACTTCAACCTGCCTAGGAGGTTCAGGCTCTATGACCTGGTCAGGGAGACGTATGGGGATATGGAGGTATTCATAATACACAGGGCACTACTGGGCTCCATAGAGAGGTTCCTGGGCGTATACCTGGAGTACTCTAAGGGCAGGCTCCCAATAGTACTAGCCCCCCTCCAAGTGGCTATAATAGGTATAAAGACTGGGGGAGAGAGGGACGGGGAGATCGAGGACAAGTCAGAGCTACTCGCCAGGTCCCTAACCAGCAGCGGGTTGAGGGTTGGGGTCAAGATGACCACCAAAACCAGCCTGTCAGGCGATGTTAGGCTCATCGAGTCGACGATAAAGCCACCCATAGTCGCCTACATAGGCGAGAGGGAGGTCTCCAGTAACACGGTAACTCTCAGGGTGTATGACCACTCGGCTAGGAGGAGGGTTACCAGGAAGGTTAGGCTCGACCAGGATGCGGGGGAGGTATTGAGGGTTGTAGAGGAGGCTGAGGAGCCTGTTAGGAGCCTGATAGGGACTGTGCCTAGGATACCATTAAGGCTCGACCACCTGCTCTAAGCAAGCTCAGCAACGATACCAGCAACGCCTGCTAGGTCCTCAGGGCTACACCTGGCCTCACACACCCCACCCCTCCACTTCTCACCTGTGACCCGTTCTAGGATGGACTCGAAGAAGTCCGGGGATACATCAACACCCATGATGGTATCGATTGCATCAATACCGGTTACATCCCTCAACTGCCTAGCCCCCACGGTGAGCATTAATACCGCCAGGGCCCTACTCTTGACCCTCATCCTGCCGAGGTTGTAGAGCTCCAACACTCCTAGATACGCGGTGGCCACCCTGCAGGGGCTAACCGGGCCCTTCAGGCCCAGCACGATCTCCCCAGTCTCTCTTGAGACTCTTGCCACAGCCTCAGCGTCCACCTCCCCCTCAAGCCTGGCTTCGAGGACCTTCACCCTGAGGGGGCCAGCCTGTATAGTGTATAGGCAGTACCTCCTATCCTTCAGCTACCTGCACCTCCCTCCTATACTCGTGCTTCTCCCAAGGGAATATTACCCATTTATCGGTGACCCGAGAGTAGTAGTCTGGGTAAAGCCTTGTCCAGGGCTTCACGTATAGGGTGGCTGTAACTATGGAGGAGGGAGAGTAGAGGCTTATCGCCTGTAATGCCAGCTGTAGTGATAGTCCACTATCACTTATATCATCAACCACGAGGACCTCCTTATCCTTTAACTCCCTCACCAGAGGCTGCCTTATATATGGCTGGGCGGTTTTAACCCCCATAGACTTGTAGAGTTTGATCTCCATAACCGTTATATCATCCACCCCAAGGGCATCAGCTATTAGCCGGGCCGGTACTATGCCGCCCCTCATGATCCCTATAATCACGTCCGGCCTTAAACCGTCCCCCATCATCTTAGATACTACATCCTCTACAGTATCCTCTACATCATCCCAGTCTATGATCTCCACCTCGACACCCCCATGATTGACTGGGAGGACCACAACCTCCCTGCCACCCTCGGGCGAGAGCCTATAATCCACCCCATCCACAAACACCAGGATGCCTGGCCTAGGAGTGCCATCATCGTTGATAGCACTCCTCAGCCCTGGATACTCTGATGCAAGCCTAGCCAGAGCATCCCTCCATCCGCTAGCCTCAACCTCCACAGTCGACCTTCCACCGGCTAGCTCCTTAAGTGACGCCAAAAGCTTTACCCTGACCCTGCCCAAATCCTCCCACCTTTAAGCCTAACTTAGTACTATTCTTAGGAGGCGTCGAGGCTATTAAATTAGGCTGGGCTACTGCTCCTCCTCCCTCTTCCTCCTCTCCTGTACCTTTAGGAGGTGTGTTATGTAGCCTGCTATCTGGTTTCTGAGCTTCTTACTCCTATACTCGATAAGCTGCGAGACAACCCTCTTATTATGCTCGAAGTCCCTCTTGAAGAGGTCTCCATACTCTGCCAAGAGCTTCCTGGCAGTCCTTTTAACCAGTGTGGTCCTTACCTTACCCATGCATCCCACCGTTTTGGCTATTGTCTGGCCCTGCTCTTTTAAACCTGTCCCAGTCGAAAGGTTTATATAGAAGTGGCTGTAACTTGTTTCACCGGAGGCTGAAGTGGAGCAGGTGACATGAGATGGCTGCAGTACCAATGGCGGAGCCCACGGGTGTCCCCGTGATCATACTAAAGGAGGGTACCCAGAGGTCTTACGGTAGGGAGGCTGTAAGGTCAAACATAATGGCTGTAAAGGCGATCGCAGAGATCCTAAAGACCACATACGGTCCAAAGGGAATGGATAAGATGCTTGTAGACAGCCTAGGAGACATAACAATCACCAATGACGGGGCAACGATACTAGACAAGATGGATATACAGCACCCAGCAGCCAAAATGCTTGTACAGATAGCCAAGGGCCAGGACGAGGAGGCTGGCGACGGGACCAAGACTGCCGTGGTGTTCGCCGGCGAGCTTATAAAGGAGGCTGAGAAGCTGCTAGACGCAAACATACACCCAACCCTAATCATAGAGGGTTACAAGAAGGCCCTCAACAAGGCTATAGAGATTATAGGCGAGGTGTCAGAGCCCATCGATATAAACGACACCGAGAAGCTACTCCTAGTAGCCAAGACAAGCCTCAACAGCAAGGCAGTACACGACACCAAGGACTACTTCGCCCAGCTGGCGGTTGAGGCTGTAAGGGCCATAGCCGAGAAGAGGGGCGACAGGTACTACGTTGACCTAGGGAACGTGCAGATCATAAAGCAGCATGGCGGTAGCCTGAGGGATAAAACGCGGGTGAAGGGTCTAG
>JALWGG010000142.1 GCA_027013765.1 Acidilobaceae archaeon | reverse complement strand
CTCCTCCTCTCCTGTTAGAGTGTCTTTCGGCTCTACGCTGACTACCCTAGCTAGGATTCTAAGCTTTTCGAGAGACCTCTCCAGGTATGTGATTATATCCTGTTCATCCAGGCCCTCAGGAACCTCAACCTCAACCCTTACCCTCTTCACAGCCACGGCTAGGCACCACGCATATGATCCTCCATCTGGGATGTTTATATCTTGGGTTTCTCAAGAGGCTTAGGATATCTGACATTAGATTACCCTAGTTTACTCGATGGCGCCGTTTGACCAGGCAGGATCGGCCTGCTACCCTATATTTCCCCGGGTTTCCCCTTGCTTTTTATTATGATGCTTGTACGCTCAAGTTCTTTGTCCGGTGGTCTTTATGTGGTTGGGTGTGTGATCTCACCATAGACTAGTTTTTCGCTTCCGATGGTTTCTATGGTCTCTAGCCCGTCCGCGTAGTCCTCGGGGATTAATGCACAGTCTACATAGCCTTGCTTGTAGAGAATTACTGCACTCTCGGCCCTTGGCGATGGGACTTTAACGGCATCCTTCAATGCATCTTGGTGTATCGTGTATGGCTGGTACACTGCTATTCTCTCGCACCTGCCACCTCTTCCGGCTAGAACGATACTCCTGGTGGCCTCCCTAATGACCCTTATACTTGCCTCCTGCCCCGCCTCAGCATAGACCACCCTCGTCCCCGGCTTAAGGCTCTCAAGTATGGGGTGGGGGTCTGCAACGGGGTAGTATATCGTCTGTAGCCCTTGCCCCCGGGGCACCAGGTCCATGGCTGTGTCTGTCAGCATTATTAGCTTCTCGCCGGGCTCCCTCAGTAGCTCTGCCTCGACGAGCGACCCGGGTCTTGGTGGTGTATGAGTCCCCGCTGGAACCACTGCAAGTGCATCAGCCTTGGGGTAGCTGGCTATCATGTAGCTATCCTTCGCTACTGTGAAGGCTAGGTAGCCGCTCCTTGAACCTGCTAGGGCTAGCGGGATTATCGTGTGTCTACCCTTCTCCACCGGCAGCGTGGATACCAGCTGTGCTCTAACCCTTCTCATGCCGCGCCTGATTGATGGGAGGCCTAGCCTTGAGAGGAGGTCTAGTACAACCTCCTCGAAAACGTTAGACGCTGATCTCGGATTGCCTGGGAGGCCTATGAAGAGTCTATCCTCACCGACTATGCCTAGGATCGTCGGCTTCCCGGGCTTGATCCTTAAACCGTGTATGAGGACCTCCCCCCTCCTGCCTAGAGCCTTATACACCACATCCTCAAGGCCTGCCGACGTGCCCCCGCTAGCCACAATAACGTCAGCATCCTCACCCACAGCCCTTATGATCATGTCCTCTACATCATCTATGGTATCGCGTGCAATACCAAGGTCAACCACGTCATACCCCAGCAGCTTGAACCATGAAATGAGTTGGAACCTGTTGGAGTCGAATATCCCCGCGTCGCCAGGGTCCTCGCCTGGCTCGACGAGCTCGTCCCCCGTGCTGAAGACAGCCGCCCTAACGCGCCTCGTGGCCTTAACCCTCTTCAACCCTATGGATGCCAGGGCCGATACCATCTCCGGGGTTACTGGTGCTCCAGCCCACGCGATCTGGTCTCCAGTAGCAACGTCTGTAGCTGGGAGGGCGATCCCCTGCCCCGGGCTGGCTCCGCGCTCGATCCTTGCCAGATCATGCCTAGGCCTGGTCACATACTCGATGGGAACTACCGCGTCGGCCCCTAAGGGTAGCCAGGCCCCCGTATCGATCTCCCAGCACTCACCAGGCCTCAGCGGCTCGCTGGGCCTGACTCCAATCTTCACCCTACCCCTATACCTCAGCACCACAGGCCTGTCCTCGAAGGCTCCTGCAACATCCACGCTCCTAACAGCGCAGCCGTCTACAAGGGATCTGGGGTACCATGGTAGGGGCCTGGGGGATCTGACCTCCTCCGCTATCAGCCTACCCAGTAGTTCCTGTAGGCCCACTATTATGGATCCCTGGCCTAGGATCCTATCTACTATCCCACTCCCCACGCGTTGGTGGACGAGGCTTATAGCCTCCCGCGGCTCGGCTAGCCTCTTGAATATGCTCCTAGACGCCATCGCCCCTGCACCCCGCTAGAGGGCCTGTCAGCAGGACCTCGACCTCCTCACCCTCCTCTATACCAGTGACATCCTCGGGTATAATCATTATCGAGTTAGCCTTGATCAGGGTGGATAGTATGCCGCTACCCGTAACCCTTAGGGGGGTGACCTTCACCCTATCCCCCTCGATGCACGAGTAGGTCCTCACTACATTCATCATGCCGGGGTGTGACGAGTATGGACGGGTCATCCTACCCCTTACAACCTGCTCCCACGGAATACTCCTCCCCAGCTTCCCCCTATACACGGGGTCCCAGACAGCTATTAGCTCGCTGACCGCTGCTACAGGCATCCCGCTTAATGCCATAACAGGCTTCCCCCGGACGACCGCCACCGCCCCAGGCCTGCCTGGGGTTAGTGCTAGGCCGTGGATCAGGTCCTCGCTTATCGATTTCAGCGCCCTTATAGTCGCGTCCCCCCTGCCGACGCTTGTGCCCCCGGTGGTCATCACGGCGTCATGCCTCTCAAGAGCGTCCAGTATGAACCTAGCTATCTCCTCCTCGCTGTCAGGCAGTATACCATAGTATCTAGCATCAACTCCCCTAGCCCTCAGATAAGCTACCACGAGCCTCCCCGTAGAGGCGTAGACCTTGCCTGGAGTATACCTTGCCCCGGGCTCTATGAGCTCCCGGCCCGTTGATACAACCGCTACTCTGAACCTGCTCCATACATTCACCGAGTCCATGCCTACCGATGCCAGCACGCCTATATGCCACTCTCCAACAACCTCCCCCCTATCTATTATGAGGTCCCCGGCCCTGAGGTCCTCGCCCTGGAGGGATACGCCATACCCTCCGGGGAACCCTTTATAGATGTTAACATAACCCCCACGGGCCTCTGCATACTCTATCGGTATGACTACATCCGCCCCCTCGGGGAGCGGGGACCCTGTTGCAACCTCATAGCAGGTGTTAGGCTCTATCCTTGGAGGGCTCCCCTCATCTATGTCGATCCTGCCAGCAAGCCTAAGCCTGGCCGGGGCCTCCTCAGATGCCAGGGACACGTCTATCCATCTAGCCGCGTACCCGTCCAGGACGCTCCTGTTATAGGGGGGTATATCTGTTGGGCTTGTAACCCTCCTGCTAGAAACCCTCCCCAAGGACTCAAGCAGGGGGGCCCGCTCCTCTCTAGGCGTGTCTAGAACCCTATCCAGCAGCCTCCTTGCATCCTCAACACTGTGAAGCTTCTCTATCACATTATACCCCATGCACCCTACACCCTACACAGGCACCCTACGGGCGTGTAATTCGTTATAACCCCATAATTAATTATGAAGTGTATATAGATGGTGGAGTAAAAACTATGGTTTAATGCTACCTTGTATAGACCGGGCTAGAAGCGCCTCTGCCTGTAACCCCTGGATTGCTGTCTCCTGAATGGCTGGCTCTCCGCCTTGGGAGTCTCCTCAGGGATCTCGTCCTCGCTTGGAACCTCGCCGTCGTCTAGCCTCTCTATTTCTCCCTTGTATCCTACGTTCAG
>JALWGG010000141.1 GCA_027013765.1 Acidilobaceae archaeon | reverse complement strand
GTGTTCAAGGCGGCGCTATTCCTAGTCGCCGGGTGGCTTATACATGTGGCTCACAGCAGGTTTATAGATCCCATGGGCAGGTATGCCAAGTACATGAAGCTGACCGCCCTATCGCTATGGCTTGCAGGCCTAAGCCTGGCCGGGGTCCCGCCATTCAGCGGGTTCTTCAGCAAGGAGCTCGTGATCCACTACGCCGAGGAGGCTGGCATAGAACCGGTGCTGTGGCTCGCAGTAATCACCGCGGGGCTGACCGCTGCATACACGCTCAGGATGATCCTAAGGATCATGCACCTGCCACCGGTGGAGGAGGCCCACGGCCACGAGCCTCACGAAGCCCACCCCCTAATGCTTGGACCATACCTTATACTGGCCCTTGCATCCCTAGTGCTGGGCCTTGCATGGGGTAGCGTCAGCGGGGTCCTCTCCAGGGCCTCCGAGGTCACGCTGGCGATAGCGGAATCCCTTAGCCTGGCCGTCAAGTTCACCGGGTTGACATACGTGGTTACCGGGCTAGTGGCTGTATCACTGGTTGTAGTCGCATTCCTGTACATGGTGGCTAGGGTCGACTTCAGGGGGCTTATTGCCAGGAGCGGGGTTGCTAGGGCGATCCACGACTTCCTCTATGACAGGTGGTATATTAACTCAATATACTACATAATATTCGTCGGCGGGTTCGCGTATATAGCGTTGAGCCTATACTATGTAGACGGTATAATAGACCTGATATATCATGGAGTCCTGCCAGCCATAGGCGTGCTGGGTGCGGGGGCCCTGAGGGTGCTCCACAGGGGTAGGACTGACTACTACCTCACCCTCTACATATACTTCGCGTCCCTGGCGCTCCTACTAGTATATCTGTACTGGAGGTGATGATGGATGGATGTGGTGCTGTATGGCTTATACGCGGTCCTCGCGATATCAATCCTAATACCCCTGATAGCGTCTAGAGAGGAGGCGAGCCCCAGGCCTGTCATAGCCCTATCATACATAGCGGTATCAATATACATACTATCGATGACGGTGCTCCTCTACAATGTAGGAGGGGGTAGCGTAGAGTACTATAACGGCCTGCTACTCCACGACGGCTTCTCCGCCCTCATGAGCCTGGGGGCCGGGGTTATAGCGCTCATAACACTCATGGCGGCATCCATAAAGCCGGCAGTATGGGGCACGCACCCGGCATACTACAGCCTACTCCCATTATCACTATTCGGCATATTCTTCCTAGCCGGGGCCGCTGACCTGCTAGTAGTGCTGGCGGCATGGCTTCTGGTATCAGTTATAAGCTATGTTATCATAGCCCTCCCCGACGACAGGGATAGTGCCAGGGCGGCTGCAAGATACATCTACCTGGGTGCAGTAGCTACACTGCTCCTGGGCATATGGATTGCAGGCACAGTAGCCTCGGCATCGGAGATAGGCTTCGATAGCCTGAGGATAGCGCCCTCCACCAGGACCAGCCTGTCGGGCATGGCACTGGTATTCCTGGTGGCGGCTCTAGGATTCAAGCTGGGGCTAGTGCCGTTCCACTGGTGGCTCCCGAGCGTGTATGGAAGGGCTGATGGAAGGGCTGTAGCAGTTGTGGCCGGCGTTGTAAAGCTGGGATTCATAGCACTGGTCACAAGGATAGTATACATGGCCTCCCAGAGGCCCCTAGGCTTCGAGACACTGGCATCGGGAGACCTGATCGCAGGCGTCCTGGCAGCGCTTTCAATAGCGACCATGACATACGGTAATATAGCGGCGCTAACCCCCAGGAACGTGCAGTCGATACTAGCGTATAGCAGCATAGCACATGTAGGCTACATACTAGCCGGGCTGGCGGCCCTTGCATACTACAACACCTTCAACCCGCAGATGGCTAGGATCGCGTTAGTAGGAGTAGCACTCCAATCCATAGCCTATGGACTGTCAAAGTCCCCACTATTCACCCTAGCCTCAGAGGCTGGCAGGGATATAAGCGATTGGAGGGGCATATACGCGGCCTCCAGGTCGGCTGGCACAGGCACAGTTATACTACTACTCAGCCTCCTAGGCCTCCCACCACTACTAGGCTTCTGGGGCAAGCTATACCTATTCATAGCGGCTGCAGGCTACAGCATCATACTAGTACTGATCGCGCTCGTGAACAGTGGAATAAGCTCGGCATACTACATAAGAATAGTCAGGGAGGTCCTCACCGGGGGAGGAGAGGCTGGGA
Organism: Acidilobaceae archaeon; assembly: GCA_027013765.1. Classification (GTDB taxonomy): domain Archaea; phylum Thermoproteota; class Thermoprotei_A; order Sulfolobales; family Acidilobaceae; genus S012-22. The sequence continues at coordinate 1,408 of JALWGG010000141.1, read as the reverse complement.
TAAGCGAGGAGGCTAAAGCCGCGCTGGCGATAGCAGGGATCCTAACAGTACTCCTAGGCCTAGCAGCACCGATAATAACAGGCATCATATAGGCAATGCAGTCCCTCAGGCCTAATCCCCCCTTCTTTCCCTAGTCTAGGGTGGATCTAGTTGGACCCGGGCTCACTCCTCAGGAGCCTCCTAAAGCTCCGCGGGGAGGCTAGGGTTATAGGTGGCATGACCCCTAAGCCCATACAGCCCGTGGCGGAGTTATGCAAGCTGTTCATAGACGAGAATGCGGGCGACCCAAAGTCCTATCCCGCCGTCGAGGAGTCGATCAGGTACATTATAAAAACGATTTCCAGGATGGCCTTCAACAGGATATATAGTGGGTGGGTTACCAGCGGGGCCAGCGAGGCCAACCTCCTAGCACTATACGCTGCGAGGGAGGAGGGCTACAGGAGGGTTGTATACCCTGCATCGGCCCACTACTCAATACCAAAATCTGCCAGGCTCCTCGGGATGGAGGCTGTAGAGGTGGAGGTTGAGGATGGCTATAGGCCCAGGCTAGACGTTGTGGAGGAGGTGGCCGGGAGGGGTGACGTGCTCGTTGCAACCATAGGCACCACGGAGACGGGGTTCATAGACCCTGTGAAGAGGCTTAGGGAGATAGCCCTTGAGAAGGGGGCGAGGATCCATGTAGATGCTGCCTTCACAGGCCCAATAATAAGGTACCTAGACCCCGGCAAGGTCCCGGAGGTGCTTGACGATGTGGTGGCTACTATATCGATTGACCTACACAAGATCCCCGAGGCCCCGATGGGCGTGGGGGTCCTACTATCAAGCGGCGACAGGATTATAAGGAGGCTATTCAACAAAGCCCCCTATATACCCTCAGGCGAGCAATTCGGAGTACTAGGTACAAGGCCTGGGTGCCCAGTGGTTGCTGGTGCATACTCGCTGGCCCTCCTGGAGGAGAGGGGTGTTGGCAGGGTTGCGGGAGAGCTCATGAACGCCTCTAGGAGGATCGTGGAGGAGCTTGAAGCCCACGGCTACCACACGCCCCACAGGATAGAGACCCCAATACTGTGCCTACTCCACGACGACATACACAGGGTTACAGGGAGGATCAATAGCATGGGGTATAGGGTTTACAGGTGTCTATACGGTAAGGGTATAAGGGTAGCAGTGATGCCTCACATAGCAAGGAGGCCCGAGGAGGTTATAGATGTGCTTTCAAGGGCCTCCCGGGGTGTACGCTGATGGGTGGGGTAGAGGATTTCAGGAAGGCGCTGGTAAAGTATGGCCATTTCTTCAAGCACATGAAGCTCGACAGGAGCCTAGTCCTAGCTGTTGAGGAGGCGCAGCAGGAGGTTATGAGGGAGGCCTACAAGGAGGAGGAGGTGGGCGAGGACCACAGCGAGAATAT
>JALWGG010000140.1 GCA_027013765.1 Acidilobaceae archaeon | reverse complement strand
CTATGTTAGAGGTTATTTCTTCAAGATTCATAGATAGTTCTTCTTCAAACTTGCTGAGCACCATTAATCCTATCCCATCAGAATCTACCTCGTCTGAAGATTCTCTAGCTAGCTCGGCTAGTTGCTCTTGCAGCTGTGAAATCGCCCTTGCAAGAGTGGTTCGAGTTCCGCTCATAACATCGAGAAGCCTAGCAGCCGTGTCTACCTTTACTTTCACGCTTCTTCTCATATCCTTATAGTACCATGCTAGCTCTTGGATAAGAACCTCTACACCAAGCCTCTCTAGGGTCCTTGCTGCTTTCTTCCATGCTACTACACTGACGATCTTGGAGTCGGAATCTGTTGCAGCCTTTACAGCAGCTCTAGCTAGCACATAAGACTGGCCTAATAGCACGAGAGTATCGCTAGCATCTAATTGACGAGTAAGTTTAGCAACGGAGCCGTGTGAAAAGTAGCTGAAAGTATAGATCCTGCTGCATACACCTCCACTAGCTAGATATGTTGGGAGGACACCGAGATAGTCGACCGGTGAGTGGCCTACAATGCAAAATTTCCTACCAGACATGGTTCTCACCCTAGGTAATTATTACTATAATCTAAAAGATTTTACTAGAATCATAATAAATCTAGAGATTACATACTATCAATGGTACTATTATAACGTACTAATTAAATATAAAAATAAATAAATATTAATATTTAGATTATTTTATAATTTTCGCTATTCTAGTTAAGACTTGGAGGAGTAAAGGCCTGATAGTATATTATACGGTAATAGAAATTGTTTAAAAAGAGAATTAGGAGGTAGATAAGCTAAGGCTTCTATTCCTTGGGCATATATTGGGCTAAACTCTATGAGGACCCAGTTTTTAGGTTGAAGCTGGCCTAGAGCTGTTTATAAAGCAGACTGGTATGCTTGCTAAGTACTGGTTTCCTGCACCGGGATCCGATATTTTGATTGCAGTTACTTGATGTAGGATTAGCTCTTTAGTTTAGCCTTAAAAATATGATTCAAACTCTGTTCATGTTCAAAAGGCTATATCAATCTATTTCTTTACAGAGTTCCTTTACTAGTTTGTAGACTTCACGAGAAAGCTCCTCAATCATCTCAAAGAAGCCTAACTAGACTAGTGATCAATAGCTAGCCTGGTAAATTGAAATCACGATCTAAACCTAACAGTGCATGGTCCAATCCTCCTACCTTTACCTAAAGGAACAATAAACTCGAGCCTATAAACTATCCTAAGCCAGTTATTTCTTATAAGAAGATTCTCCTAGGATAACAACATTCAAATACTGGTCAAATACTGGTGTAGGTTCCTAGCATAGGCGATTCCAGATGGCTTATAGGCTACTTAGTGGCATCGGGCTCTATATGCTTATAATAGGGTAGGGTATGGTAGTCTGCATGGTTCTAGCTTGGTCCTAGTAGTCTCCTCTAAGGGATGTGATTTCGGGGCATAGCAGCGGAGCCTAGGTCCTTTAATTGGTGGATTGTGTTGGGCACTTGTTATATTAGTAGTGTGGTTGCGTACATTATGGCCAGGGACGCAGCGCCGGCACAGACGACCACGGTGCTCCTGCTCTCCTTGAGTGCTCTGATACTCCTAGCCCTTAAGACTGTGGCTGAGAGGACTGTTGTATAGCTGAGGAGTGCCCAGGCTAGCATGGAGGTTGCCAGGGAGTATACGTCCCCGGTTCCCAGTGAGTCTAGGACTATGACCCACTGGTATACTGCGCCTAGGTAACTAGCTACCCCCCCGGTTATGAAGCCTAGCAACGCGGCTAGGAATACCCAGGGTCCTTGTAGGAATTCAAGTGGAGTTACAGGCTTCCCCGGCAGGTATGCCATGTATGCGAGGCTGCCGGCGAAGCTGCTTAGGATTAGGGTTGCCCCGAGGCCCCGGAGTATCATCCCCCTGTATGCGAGGACTAGGGGTGGCATGAATGTTATGGCTCCGAGCGTTAGTATGGGGAATAGTGATATCCCGGTTGCCATGTATAATAGTACTCCCAGTGTTAGTGATAGGCCTATGCTTGTCATGGTCGTGTTGACTCCCTCCCTCCTTGATCCTCTCCTACTCCGGGGCCTCGGCAACTAGTGCACCTCAACCAACCTCAATCCTACTAGGCTCCTCTCCCGGCATCCATGCCGCTACCTCGTCTCTACATGCTATAACCCATATATATGGCCACCGCTTCATGCCCTCAACATCGAGCCTGCTGGGTGTTGGGGGGCATATGGGGTGGGTGTGGAATACCCCTACAACCTCTAGCCCATACTTCTCCGCTGATACATGGGCTTGGACCACGTGCCACGGCTCGGACTCGAACTCTATACTACTCTTCCTTATATTCCTGGTCATGTGTAGGTAGTATGCCTTTACAGTCTCGCCCTCGCGGGTGCCGACAAGTATCCCAGCCTTCTCCTCCGGGTGCCTGGCCAGGATCCTCATCACGCCCTCCAAGGGGCCTAGGAGTATCCTGGTCATATCCTGATCACCCTCGCAGTCATCCTCCTAGTATCTAGTATAGCCACTGAGGCACTATTTAATATCCCGGATGCGGTGCCAGGATTCAGGACCAGCACCCCCCTTATATACCTGACATCAGGCTGGTGTGTGTGGCCGTATAGGACCGCGTCCCACTTCCTGGAGGATGCCAGTGCATAAACGATCCTCCTGGTATTATCTGGCGAGCCGAAGCCGTGTAGGAGGAGGACGCGCCTACCCCCAACCTCAACCTCAAGGCCCTGGTCGCTAATCCAGGATCCATGCCTCTCAGCTATCCTCAGCAATCCAGGCTTCTCCCCATCATTGTTACCGAATACACCGTTGAACCGGACTCCGTCAAGCTGGTCTAGGAGTCTTAGGAGGCTGAATGGGGCTACATAGTCTCCAAGGTGGATGACGTGCTCCACACCCTCCCTCCTAAACACCTCCACAGCCCTATCGATCCCAGGTAGCACATCGTGCGTGTCGCTGATCACGCCTACTAGCATGACACCACCATTATAATATTCTACATCTACTCCGAAATTATATTTAATTCTAGCCTATCCATGATCCTAGTCTGGTGCAGAGGGTTGAAGCCAAGGTTATTCGTCACCAGAACCCTGCCCGGGGGCGCCATTGACCGGCTTAAGAAGTATTATGACGTGACTGTCTGGGAGGAATACGGGCCTCCTCCCTATGAGGTCCTCAGGAGGGAAGCCAGCAGGAGCGATGCCCTGGCTACACTGTTAACTGATAGGATAGACTGTAGCCTGATAGAGGAAGCATCGCCAAGGCTACGCATAGTATCACAGTATGCCGTAGGCTATGACAATATAGATATAGAGTGTGCAACCAGGCACGGAGTCTACGTGACCAACACTCCAGGAGTACTTACAGACGCTACTGCAGACCTTACATGGGCATTGATCCTCGCAGTAACACGTAGAATCGTCGAGGCAGACAAGGAGGTGAGGAGCGGGGCTTGGTATGCCAAGGGTGTGGGCTGGCACCCCACATACATGCTTGGCATAGAAGTCACTGGCAAGACCCTCGGGATAATAGGGATGGGCAGGATAGGCAGGGAGGTGGCCAGGAGGGCCAGGGGCTTCAAGATGAGGATACTATACTATGAC
>JALWGG010000139.1 GCA_027013765.1 Acidilobaceae archaeon | reverse complement strand
GGTATAAGGGTAAGGTCCCGGAGCATGTTGCCCTGGAGGCTGTTAGAGGGATTGGCATGGATGTTGCTAGGTGGTGTGTTGCCGGGTCTCCCGGGGAGGCTGAGGAGTGCTTCCGCGAGGTAGGTTCCGGTAGGGTTGTTATGAAGGTTATCAGCCCGGGTGTAGTCCATAAGTCTGATGTGGGCGGGGTCATGGTTGGTATATCGTCCCCCGCCGAGGCTAGGAGGGCGTATGACACCATCATAACCCGTGTAGCCAGTAACGTGCCAGGCGCCAGGATCGATGGAGTACTGGTCCAGGAGATGGTTGAGGGCGGGTTGGAGGCATTCATAGGCGGAAGGGTTGATGAGGGCTTCGGCAGGGTCCTGATAGTTGGGCTGGGAGGCATACTGGTGGAGGTTGTAAGGGACTTCAGGGCGGTGGCATCTCCAGTTGACGAGTGCAACGCTTCCAAGGCGGTGGAGTCGCTGAGGATGTATAGGCTGCTGAGGGAGGGGTATAGGGGTATGAGGCCGGGCGTGGAGGCCCTGGTCGACGCCCTCATAAAGGCGTCCCGCATATTCGACCTGGGAGCTAGGGAGTTCGACTTGAACCCGGTAATGCTTGTGGATGGCCGGGCTATAGTTGTTGATGCAAGGATCATCACCGGTTGAGGACCCTATCAAGTATTATAGAGTAGGCTAGAAGCCATTCATCGCCATGAGGAGCAGCCAGCTGGAGGGGATAGGGGATCCCGGAGGGCAGCCTTACCCTAGACACTGGGAGGCTGGCTGCGGGTAGGTCCACAAGGTTCCAGGGGCCTGTTAGCCATGTCAGTGTGGAGGACGCTGATAGCTCTGGAGTGGCCTCTTCAACCCTAGGCGCGTCTATAGGGACTGTTGGTAGTAGTATCAGGTCTGCGGATAGCGCTGCCCTGGCTATACGCCTGGAGGTCCTCAACACGTCTAGTGCCTCCCTATAAATGCCAGGCGGTATCCTCGAACCAAGCTCTATTATCCTCCTAACATCATCCCCCATGAGATCCCTATACTTTTCATATACCCAGGAGGCGTTCACGTAGGCCTCATGCAGTGCTATGAGGGCCCTCAGCCTCTCAGCCTCCCGGAACCACCCACCACTGGTATCCCTGACTAGTACCACGTTGATCCAGTCACCGATCCTAGCCTCCACAAGGTCTATTACCTTGTAGAAGCCCTCCCCCACCTCCTCCTCGACCCTGCCGGCAGCCCAGTCATATACCATGAAGACGCGGCTCCTGGCTGAGGAGACTATGCTTAGTATATCCTCCAGGCTGATAAGCCCGGAGAGCCATAATGGGGGTAGAAGGTGCATAGGGGACTTGGCCAGGAAGCCTGGGACTTCCAGGCTTGGCATGAAAGTGTAGAACCCCTCCCGGGAAACGATCCTGCTGGAGGGCTTGAACCCGTAGACCCCCGTGAAGGCTGCAGGGACCCTGATGCTCCCAGCCGCATCGGTACCCAATCCAAGGTCCGCTGCGCCCATGGATACAGCTGCTGCTGGCCCCCCGCTACTCCCTCCAGGGATCCTGCCGGGTGCTGCCGGGTTCACAGGGGTCCCTGTGTGGGGGTTCACGTTTGTTGTGCCTAGCCCCAGCTCGTGCATGTTCCCCCTGCCCAGGCTCTTATAGCCTATGCGCTCCATCGCTTCTATCAGGCTTGAGGTCCTCCCGGGGAATAGGGTTAGGTAGCCCGTCCCCAGGCTTGATGCTTCCCCAACCCTCATGTAGTTATCCTTGTAGACCATCAGGGGCCCGCACCCGGGGTTGGCTAGCTTGACCAGGACCCCCTCCTCCACCAGCCTATCCCAGTCCATGTCCCTACACGACCCAGCGAGCTCCTTGAGCATACGGTCTAGGGTTGCAAGGATCCCATACACCCTGTCGTCATCCCTGTCGAGGACCATTGATGAGAGGGTGCCAGCCAGCCTCAATCCTCCAGACAGCTTCCCTACTAGTGGGTCCAAAACGCGTGCACCACTCCTAGAAGGGGTGCATGTAGGGCTACTAAGCATTTCCTCCACCGAACCCATAGCCCCGGGAGGATGGTCATGGATAAGCGCCCCATATTGGTAGTGTTATGGCGTAGTGTATCGTGAGTGAGCTGAGCGAGAATGCTAGGCTGTACTTTAGGAATTCCCTGGGCTTGATCCGGTACCCCTCCCTATCCGCTATGGTTAGGGCTACGTATAGTGCTGGTGCTGCAGCCGTGGTGGCGTTGCTGCCCAGCGTTGCGCTCCACGCCATCCCCCAGTACAGGTTCCAGGGGTCTATTCCTGCTAGCTGCGCCGCGTCTCTTGTTATGTATAGGAATGTTAGCAGTAGTGCGTCGTGCTCTATGAAGAGTGATAGCAGGCCGACGCCCCAGTATAGGATCGTGTATGCACCCACACCCCCGGATATATGCTCAACCAGCGCCTCGGCAACGCTCTCCAGGACCCCCAGCGACTCTAGGCTGCCGACTAGAGAGAATAGTAGGGCGTAGAATAGTAGTGCCCTCCACTCAACGTGACCCACCACCTCCTCGAACCTGGCCATGTTAATCCTCCTGGAGAGGACCTCCACCGTCAGGGCCAGAAACGCCGCCCCAGACATGGTTATGAAGCCCAGTGGAAGCCCTAGGAGGGGCCTCAGCGCCATAGCGGCTATGGTTGCCGTGAAGAAGGCGAGCGAGACCGCTAGTAGGGGCCTATTCACCCTTCCACTAGACATCCCCGAGTCGAGCCTTGTATCGGGCTCCCTCCTAATGAATATGGCGTAGAATAGTGCAAGTACCAGTATGAATGTCACTGTAAGCAGGGGGAAGCTCCCCGGCCTTCCCATGCTCCATATGAAGTCTATGAATTCCGCGCCAGCCACGCTGTGGAGGAGCTGTGGTGGGAGGTCCCCCATTAGGAGGGCTGTCCCCATGAAGTTTGCCGAGAAGCCTATGAGCAGTATCGCCAGGGCAGGGTTTGCCCCAGCCTTCTTCGCGGCTGTTATGGTTATGGATCCTACTAGTAGGATCACGAGTACATTGTCTATGAACATTGATATGAAGCCTGAGAGTATGGCCATGAGGACGAGGAACCTCCTATACGTCGAGGCGTATCTAGAGACCATGGATACCGCTGCCTCCGCGAAGCCGGCCTCGATGAGGTATCCCGCTATGATCCACATCCCGAGCAGTATCGCGATCACGTTCCAGTCTATGAAGTGGAACGCCTCCTCGGGCGTGTAGCCTGTTAATAGTATAACAAGTACTACTCCGGCCAGCGCTGCAACGGTCTCGTCAACCAGCCTAGCCACGATCATGGCTATGGTGGCTATGAATATCGTCACAGCTATCAGCGTGCTGGCATCCAATCCATGGCACCCTCCAGGTGCTGGATTGGTAGGGTGAGGAATATAATGTAGAGCATGTGTAATGTATTTCGGTGGGAGGGATTAGGGGGAGGCTCCGGCTCTGGCTAGGGCTAGCAGGGGCTGTTATAGGCCTAGCCTCGATAAGCCTCCCCCTCACCGGGCATAGCGGGGAGCTTATGGATCTAACTGTTGTGGGGGGCGTGATACTGGCTTCCGCCCTGCTCGCCGAGGCTCTCGGGCTAGTATCCGCTGTCTTCGCGATATTCTTCGG
>JALWGG010000138.1:2593-11517 GCA_027013765.1 Acidilobaceae archaeon | reverse complement strand
CTGGCTGAGGTCCTCCAGGGCGAGCTTGAGGCTAACGGGGTCAAGGTAACCCTCAACGCGCCTGTAAAGGGGTTCAAGGTTAGGGATGGGAGGATCACCTCGGTGGAGACGGAGAAGGGTGATGTGGAGGGCGACATGTTCATTATAGGGGTTGGGATAGAGCCTGATACAAGGCTGGCGAGGAGCATAGGGGCTAGGATAGGGGAGACGGGGGCTATCTGGGTGGATGAGAGGCTCCGGACAAGCCTAGAGGGTGTATACGCTGTGGGGGACGCGGTGGAGAGCGTGGATATCGTTACCGGGAGGAGGGTTTGGAGGCCCTTCGCGCAGGTAGCCAACAAGATGGGTTACATAGCGGGTACAGTGATAGCCGGCAGAGACGCTGTATTCCTGGGGAGCACGGGCACCAGCACATTCAAGACATTCAACATGGTGGTGGCGAGGACGGGTTTATCCTACAATGAGGCGGTTAAGGCCGGGTTTAAGCCTGTAGAGGCTAAGCTAGTGGGCAGGACGAAGGCGGCATACATCCCAGGCGGGGAGAGGATCCATCTTAAGGTGGTAGCAGACAAGGAGACAGGCCTGTTGCTGGGTGCCCAAGCCGTTGGCAGGTCCGAGACCGTGTTATGGAGGGTGAACGTGGTTTCATCACTCCTCACAGCCAAGGCTACGGTATGGGACCTCTTCCACAGCGATATAGGATACGCGCCGCCCCTGGCACCCGTATGGGACCCGCTGATAGTGGCGGCTAGGCTGTTGATGAGGAGCCTCGGGGAGAAGCCGCGCAAGGCCTAGACCCTGAGTGCCAGCCTAAACGTTATTTTACTGCCATCCTCAAGGTTAAGCCTCTTCCTAAGGTATACCGGCGCTATGAACTCTACAACATCATTCTTGTAATGGGTTATATCGGGCCTAACAATCCACGCGTCAACCCCCATGATCATACTCCTATAAACAATAACACCTCCCAGACGGGCTCCAGGGATCCTGGGGGGCTCCACTCTGACCTGCTTAGCCCTAGCCAGGCACTCTACATACCGGTCCACATGATCCCTCCTAGTGATCCTTGCATTAAGGGTTCCGGGGTAGGGAGTGAATCCGAGGACCTTGCGGAAGTTCTTAGCGTATATGCTGACATAGAAGCTCCCCTCCCGGCGGCCACTGAATACAACGGCCTCTATACTATCGCACCACTCTGCCTCCAATCACTGCACCTGTGCTGGTATGGCGGGTAGTTACATCTAAAATACTCTTAAACCTTACAGGTCTCCGAGGTGCAAGGTTGTGGGGCGCGGTCGGAGGCACACGGCGATACTTGCACTGGCGATCATACTCCTAGCAGGGTACCTGCCGTATAATGCGTTATCGCAGTCAGAGATGCCAGCGCTGTCCTGGAATAAGCTGGCTAACAATACCATACTGGTCGAGACGGAGTTCTATAGCCTGATACTGGATGGGGATAAGGGTGGGATAACCAGGCTTGCGGTGAAGGATGGCGGGAGCCAGGTCGACATGCTAAGGGATGGCGACCTGATACCAATACCCCTAATAGACATCACAACGGGTCCGGGGGGCGGAGAGTATACCAGGAGCCTAGGGAACCTTACATACACGCTGGATTACCCCAGCAGCCTATCACTGGGTAACTGGAGCGTAGAGGTTGTATACAACGACTCGCTGAAGCTAGTCGTCGAGCTGAAGCCCGGAGACTCAGCGCTTGAGGATATCAAGCCAGCCACTGCAGTTGCTAGAATCACGTTCCACTCCTGGACCCCCATAATAGAGTATACACTAACAATAACAAACCCGACCAGCGATACACTGATGCTCTCCGGGAGGAATGGGAGTGCCGTAATAGGTGTGAGGATCAATGACGGTGACACCACATGGAGATACGCTGTCAGAACCGGTGGGAACATTAGTATCGTGGATAGTGTAGACGCCCCCGCCCAGGATGTATCCAAGGTGTTCCTCTTCAGAAGCCTTGACGGAAGGATAAGGTATATAGCATACATAGGCGTGGAGCCGGGTGCAGAGGCCGTTAAGGGGTTCAGGGGGATATCCACTGGTAACTATACAAGTAATGAGACGTTCAACCTCCTACTAGACTATGGGGATCCCGAGCTAGGCCCCGGAGAATCAATAAACATATCCCTGACGTTCACATACATCAAGGCAAACCCCTTCCTACTATCGGAGATAGGGATACTGGAGGATGTGATAGAGATAGACGAGAAGGTCCTAGCAGATATAAAGACTGCAGCAGCCTACCAGGACATTATAAATGACCTGAACGAGACCGTGAATAGCCTCAGGGAGAGGGTGAAGAACCTACAACAGACCCTTGAGGAGAAGAATAAGAAGCTTGAGGAGTGTAAGGGGTGCGAGGATTACTGGAAGACTGAGTTGAATGTGTTAAAGAATAGGGTAGACCAGCTTGAGGCCAATGCCAGGAACGCTGGGTTAAGGCAGGTCATAGCATTCATAGCAGGCCTGATACTAGGGTTTATAGGGGTTAGATACGCGTTCCGGTAACCACCAGCCTCCTCACAGGCCTGGCGGGGTCAACGAGTTTTTCCAGGTTCCATGCATCGTTGAAGAAACTCCTCGCATCCTGCTCGCTGATATAGCCCTTAGTAACCTTGAGGAACTTCTCCTCAACGCCCTCCCTGGATAGTGGGTTCTTGAAGTGGCCCGGCGGGTATATGCTCTCGGCCTCCAGCCTCCTCCCATCCTTCAGCTTTACAATGATCCTGTTACCTATCCCATCCGGATAGATCTTGTCATACTCCGGGTCGACCTCGATCTTCATCCTCGACATCACAGCCCTCACATCCTGGGCCAGGAACCTCTCCGGCTTGAATGTATCTATCCAGACCCTGCCGTCGAGGAGGGCAGCCGCGACTATGTATGGAAGGCTGTGGTCAGCAGTCTCCCTAGTCTTCGGGTCCCACTTCTCGGGGTCCTTAACGATTATCTTATATGAGACCGTGAAAGTCCTGACCTCTACAGACTCTATATCCTCCGGCCTCAGCTCGCCAGCCTCCTCCCTGATCTTGAGGGCCGCCTCCACCGCGCTCATGGAGTGGTATTCGACAGGCCAGTACTTGATGCTAGTCTTCAGGAGCCTCCACTCCCCCCGCCTCGCCAACTCGAAGCCGTCGCCGCAGAGTGCTACGTTGAAGAATCCAAACTCGCCCTCGAATACTGGGCTCGGGCCAGTCATGCCCTTCCAGGCTAGGAGGGATGAGAATAGCCCATTCCTAGCTGCATGCGCTGCCGCGCACCCCTTCCACATGCTAAGCTCCCCTGCCCTGGTCTGGCGGAGTGCGAGGCTCGTGTTGGTTGCTATGTTTATTGCCTGCTCAAGCTCGTCGAGGCCTAGCCCGAGTACTTTCCCTGCCCCAGCGGCTGTCGCTATGTTTATGTATACCGTGTGGTCCCAGCCCCTAGACCTGACACTGTAGGAGTCTGCCAGGGCCCCCACAACCTCATACGCTGCTATAATCCCCTCAAGGAGCCTAGAGCCGTCTGCATCCACGATCTCGGCGGCAGCGAGAAGGGCGGGGATCATATCGCTCGGGTGCAGCGCCTCCTTGCTTAGGTAGGTGTCGTTGAAGTCGAAGTATCTGGCCGCGCATCCGTTGGCGAATGCCGCATGGTCGGCAGCTACCCTGAGCCCGGTTCCCCAGAGTGTTGCAGGTACCCTAGCGCCGCCCGTGCCCTCTGCTATCGCCCTTGCAATCCTGACTGGCTCCTCGTTGAAGGCTCCCAGCGCGACTCCAACCGTGTCTATGAACCTCTTTTTAGCCTCCTCCACAACCTCCCCGGGCGCGTCCCCTATACTAAGGCTGTGGACCCACTCCGCTATTACACGTGATATCCGGGCCAATCATGCTACACCGGTGTAATATGTAGCTGGGCCTCAAGCATAAAACTCTGTAGTAAATGCTTAGTATAAATCTCCCCCGGGGACCGAGTATAGGGTGGGGTACTAGGGATGGTAAGGATTGCTGGGAAGATTAAGCATATACCAGACAGTATACTAGAGTCCATAGCAATGCTACACGGGGCGGTAGACCCCGACACGGGCCACCTCATATGCCACCACTACCCTCTAGGGCTAGCCCTCATAGAGGCGGGCGGTAGGAGCATGCCAGCCCTTGGTATAGGGGAGTGCATCTACCTAGTACCCCCACCCTATGCCGACCTACTGGTTGGGGATGCAAGGTCCTCGGCGCTGGAGCAGCTAGGCGAGGACACGACAAGCATGGGGGGTGCAGTGGTTGACACGCCAGCAATAGCCTTGATACTGTCAGTGCTGAGGGAGGAGAAGGGGTCCATAAGGCTCTATACAGTCCCTGTAGAGGTGGATGGGAGGGAGTCAAGGGCGGTCCTAGCCAGGCTAAAGCTGCAAAACGAGGCGTGGGGGCTACTGGTTACACCCTGCAAGCAGACAAGGATCAAGGAGCACGAGAACCTCTACTATTAATCCTCATCCCCCCGCCTGTTATGCTCAGGTAGATCTCATACTCCCTCCTAAGAACCTTGAGCCTGTTGAAGGGGTCCTCCACGAGCTTGTGCCATACAGGCACGGTATCGGGGCTCCAGGGTGATGTGTATTGGCTGATATCAACCCCGATGGCCCGGGCGGCCGTCTTGAACGAGCCGAGCCTTCCACCCCTCAACGCCCACTCTATGATGACGTCCGCAAGCCTCTCATCCCCCCGGCTGAGGACTGTCTGTACAACAGCGTATCTAGGGTCATAGGATGAGGCCTGGGCCCCGATCCTCCTAGCCAGGGCCTTGAGCTCCTGGATCACGGTTCTGAGCATCTTCAAGTCCCCGAGCCCCAGCCACTGCATTGGGGTTGCTGGCTTCGGTATGAAGGGGTTGATGGATAGTTTTAGTATACCCCTCCCCCTCAGGATCTTTGAGGCCTCTACAACCATGTTTATCGTCTCAGCGAGGTCCTCCCTGGACTCCCCGGGTATCCCCACCATTATGTAAAGCTTGATACTCCTTATGCCACCCTCTACAGCGTTCCTAACCGCCTCAACGGCTCCACCTGTGCATATCATCTTGTTTATTGCCCTGGCTATCCTGCAGCTACCAGTCTCGGGGGCTATAGTGATGGTCCTCTGCCCCCCCTCAGCTACCAGCCTAGCCCTCTCCGGCGTCAGCGTCTCAGCCCTTATACTAGGTATCGAGACCTCGACCCCCCTGGATACGGCGTATTCGAGGATCTCATCCCCATTCCTATGGTCGAAGAATGCCAGGCTGTAGAAGTTCACCTTGCCCACACGATTGTACTCAAGCCCAGCGTCTAGCAGCTCCCTAAGCCTAGGGGTGCTCCTAACCCTCCAGGGCCTGAATATTGAGCCCTCCATGCAGAATCTACAGGCCCTCGCACACCCCCTGCTGGTCTCTAGCATGAAGCTCCTCCCCCATATAGGCTCCACGTCCCCAGGCACCTCCTGGAGTATTGGGTACCATGACTTGTCGAGGTCCTCAACATAGCTCCTCCTAACCGGGGCCTCGGTGAGGCCTGGGATTAGCATTCCAGGGGCGCTGGCTAGCTCCTCTAGGGCCCTGCTACGGCTGCTCTGGGACGCCTCCACGATATGGTCGAGGGCGGGCTCCGCCTCCCCTACTAGGACGGCATCGACTAGAGGTAGTATGGGGGCTGGGTTGGCTGTTACAGCGGGCCCCCCAGCTATTATCAATGGATCCCCCCTACCCCTCCTGGACCTGTAGGGGTTGATCCTCATCTGCAGGAGCATCTTAACGAGGTCGACATACATGAGCTCATAGGGGAGGCTCACCATAAGGATCCCGGGAACCCCTCCCCGGCCATCCATGAAGACGAGGCCATCCTCAAGATAGAATTTTGAGACCTGTACACCACTCTCCCTCATATACCCTGCCAGCATGTGGAAGGCTATGCTTGAATACGCCACGCTCCTAGGCCCAGGGTATACTATACCTATCCCAGCCATTCCCCCATACTACCTTGATCCGGCTATGGCCGCTGCAAGGCTAATATACTGGATGTACATGTTTAGAACACATATTTTAGCCTAGCCGGGCAAGCATCGATAGGGGGAATGGATGTGGCGTTAAAGCCTAGGAGGCCGCTTCCAAGCGTTGGAGAACTTGTTGTAGGCACGGTAGAGGAGGTGCACGACTTCGGAGCATATCTCAGCCTAGACGATTATGGCGGCATACGCGCATTCCTTCCATGGAGCGAGATCGCGAGCAGGATGGTTAGGAATATAGCACACGTCCTCAAGCCGGGCCAGAAGGTTGTGGTCAAGGTCATCAGGGTCTACAGGAACAGGGGCCAGGTTGACGTCAGCCTTAAGAGGGTTAGCGATGGAGAAAAGCGGAGGAAGATGATGTGGTATAAGAGAACACTCAAGGCAGCAACCCTAATAGAGATGACGGCGAAGAGCCTGGGGAAGAGCGTGGATGAAGCGTATAGGGAGGTCATATGGAGGCTTGAAGACGCGTATGGAGACGCGATGACGGGGCTGGAGCAGGCGGTAATATATGGCAGGAGGGCCCTGGAGGAGGCCAGGATACCCGAGGAGTGGATAGAGCCCCTGCTAGAGGTTGCACGTAAACACGTCGAGGTTAAGAGCGTCAGGATATCCGGGATAATCACCCTCAAGACCACGGCCCCCGACGGGGTTGAGAGGATCAGGAAGATCCTGGTAACAGCCCGGGAGGCTGGGAAGAACGCGGTCGACAAGGTGAATATAAGGGTCTATACGGTGGGGGCTCCAAGGTACAGGGTTGATGTTCAAGGCCACGACTATAGGGACCTTGAGGAGGCCCTGTCAAAGATGATCGACACAGCCGAATCCATGGCTAGGGAGCTGGAGGTCGACTACGGGTTCGAGAGGCTGAAAGAATGAAGTGGCTACTCAGGAGATGCACCAGATGCGGAAGGTACACGTTGAGGAGGGATAAGTGCCCCGTATGCGGTGGTCCAGTTAGGGTGCCACACCCCCCGAGGTTCTCGCCAGAGGACAGGTATATCAGGTACAGGTACCTGATGAAGAAGCAGTCCGGCGAGATCCCGGAGTAGCCTACCAAGGCACGCTCTTGAGCCCTAGGAGGTAGGCTAGCCTGTTGGTGGCGACGTGGAGCACCAGTATTACTAGTGCGACGATTATTATAGATGCAGGGTCGAACCTGTAGCCTGCAAGCCAGAGCGTTGCCAGGGCGCCTATGTAGAAGTCTAGCTGGTCCAGGAGTGGGGCCTGCACGCCCCTCTCAAGCCCCATCCTCCTCTTTATGAATGACCCTATGATATCCCCGGCCAGGGCGCCTGCACTCGATAGTATCGATGCCGTGATGGGGGGCTTGTCCAGCAGCGCTAGTAGCAGTAGGCCGGCGGCGACCCCGATGGTCATGCCGAATATGAAGCCCTCAAAGGTCTTCCCATCCCCGAGGAGCCTCCTCCCGTCTGGCAGGGTTAGACCCATATCTATGGGGTGGCCCGGGCCGTATAGGATCCTTGAGCCTACAACCGGGGCCCCGTTAGCGGCCATGGCAGGGGCTATGTATATGAGCGTCTCCACAATCCCCCCTATATCCACTCCACCCGACCCTCCCTAACCGTGAAGGCTAGAACCCTTCTAAAGGGCTTCTCCACTATTAGTATGAACCTGCCTCCAGCCGCCCTCTGGGTCCTCGCGGTCATCCTCATCCATGGTAGTATGTACTGGGCCCCGCTGGGCATCGACTCCTCCAGGCTCACCTGGCCCACGGCCATGCCCCCGGACTCGTGGAGTAGTGATGATATGAATGATAGCATCCTGCCACCCTCAACGCCTGGGCTGGACCGGTAGGGCCAGTTTATCGTGTCTATTATAGGGTACCTGCCCTCGACCACGTGTGAGGTGACCTTCTCAACGAGCTCGTCCAGGGTTAGGGCCTTATCCACGGGCAGCCCATAGTGCCTGCTGTATGTGAGGGTTCCCGGCTCGGTGGCTATTATCACTGGGCTGAGGTCCTCGGGGATGCATTGGGCTACTGTGAATGCTATGTGGGTCTTCCCCGTGGCGGCGGGGCCATAGATAAAAATGGAGTACCTGTTTGAAACGGCCTTTTCAAGCACTGGGTGTAGGCATCTAGAAGATGCCACGCCTCCTAGGCCTCTTCAACGCGCTGAACCTCTTCCTGATCTCAAGGTCGAGCTCTCCATCTATTATGGATGCAGTATTCCTGAGCGTCTCGAAGTTCTTGTTGACGACCTCGACGAGCCCTGGGGGCACGTTTGCCTTCTCAAGGGCGTCTTTGCCATCGCTCGTGGTCCTCAGCTTCCTGAACATTCCAGGCTCCGTCTCCACGAACCCCACATACATCAGTGCTGTGAGGTCGTTCCTAAGCTCGGGGCTGTAGGGGTATTTACCGATCATTGTGAACTTGTATCCAAGATCGTATCCCAGGTCTTGGATGTTCTTCACCAGGTCCATCAGGGTCTTCTCGTGGAGGGGGCCGAACCTGTCTACCAGGTATAGTATTGAGACTTGCCTCTCGTTCGCCATAACCTTATCCCTTGTGACGACGTGGTATGTGATGATCTTCAGCTCCTTGCCGCCCTTACCCTCGTCACCCTTTCCTTCCTCCCTCTTCTTCTTAGCCATAACCTGGTCCACCACATTATGGTATGGATAGTCTAGAAATTTAAGAGCATATAGCAGGGATACGGTATGAGGAGGGGCGCTGGGTGTGAGGCTCTACGCGTTCACGCTAATACTCCTACTCCTATTAAGCACAATGCCAGTGACAGCGAGCAGCCGCACGGTCCTTGAAGCAGTCTTCGCGGCCCCAGCAGTCTCTGAGGATGGGAAGGGTAGCCTGATCAATGTGAGTATAAAGGTGTCATACCCCGGCTCCGGCAGGATAGGGGT
>JALWGG010000138.1:0-2583 GCA_027013765.1 Acidilobaceae archaeon | reverse complement strand
TCCTACAACTGTCCACAGCATGAGGATGGCCGTCCTAGTGGCAGCGCTATACGCGGGGGTCGACTGGAGGAGTATAGACGTCGATGTAGAGCTTGAGACTAGGGGTAGCGTTGCAGGCCCCAGCGGTAGCCTGGGCGTCGCCACGATGACCTATATACTACTTGCCCGGGGCCATGCACCCCAGGGCAAGTTCTCTATAACCGGTGCGATAAGCCCTGACGGCACAGCGTCCAGGGTCGGGTCCGTGGATGTTAAGTGCATGGCGGCCTCCAGCAGGAACTATACATTCCTATACCCGCTAGTGAATCTCACGCAACAGCTATCCAGGAGCTGCCCGGGGGCTCCCGTGTCTAGCCTGGTTAACGCGTCGCTAACCATACTATCCTCCCCCGAGCCCCTGTTAACCCTGAACATCAGCCTCCCCCAGGGGTTTAACGATGCCATGAGGAGGGCCGCCGAGGACCTTGCAGGCCTAGCGTCGGAGATTGCCAGGGAGATACCCGAGGGGGACGCGGCTGTAGTTGAGGAGAGGCTGAACAGGTCTAGGAGCGTGTTGGATGAGTCCCCCTACGCGGCGGCTAGCCTTGCATTTACAGGCCTACTCGCGGGGTACCAGGCGTATTATAGGGTTAAGCTGCTGAACTCTACCAACATATATGAGGAGGCCCTGAGGGAGGCCGACAGCCTGGGTAGCTTGATCAGTAACCTCACCGGGAAGCTTGACAGCCTCGACCCCCGGGGGTCGGTATTCTACGTGGAGTTCCTCTCAACAGCGTATACAAGGCTGGCGGATGCAAAGTCCAGCCTATCCGAGGCCAGGAGCCTTGCAGAGTCCAGGAGCCCGATGATAGACAATATAGTATCGGACCTCGCACTTGCCAGGGCTAGGGTGGAGACTATAAAGGCATGGATCGAGACAGCATCCAGCTTAAAGGACACGGGCCCCACAATCTCAATGGAGGTACTAGCGGGCGTCGTGGATAGGTATGGTAATTACACGTCCGAGGCTGTGACGTATGCAAACTCCATCCTGGAGTACCTTATTAAGAATTACAACGCGCCCAGGGACGTGCTTGGTGTTAGGATAAACGTTGTAAACCAGCTCATGGAGGAGGCGCGCAGGTATCATGATAGCGGGAATTATATAGCCGCCCTGGGCTTCTATAGGGAGGCGCTGTCAATGACCATCTCCCAGATATTCGGCTTCTTCCTGGCTAGGAGCAGCCCGGAGATAGTGGATGGGTATTATAGGGACTTGACCACTATACACTCCATGATACAGTCACAGCTTGCATCGAGGGGGCTGATAAGCGGCCTTGCACTGGCATATGAGGAGTACTCTAGGATACTGTTAGAGGATCAGCCAGCCACCGCTATAGGCCTCCTAGAGGAGGCGGTTGCCACGAGCATGCTATGGTATATGGCTACCCTGAAACCCCTATCCCAGGGGCAGACGACAGTTATTGGGGGTGGAGCCGCTTGGTTGACCGACCCGGAGGCCACGGTGGTGGTGGCTGTGGCATCATACATCCTGGGAATCCTGATAGCGGGCAGGTATATCGTGGGTGTGTCTAGGAGGATCCTACATGAAGTCTAGGAGGCTCCTCCCCCTCCTCGACGTGGCCCTGGCAAGGTTCCTGAAGTCCTCCTCAAGCATGGGGAGGACCTCCCTGTTGTATAGGGCCGCGGCGGGGTGGAATGTAGGGTATAGTATGACCTGTAGACCCTCTATAACCGCGTTGACGGGCCTACCCCTCTCAGCCCTTATCCCCCTCCACCTTAGGCCCGCCATCGAGTAGAGGGTCTCCCCCGCTATCCTGCCCAGGGTCACTATGATCCGGGGCGAGACGATCCTTATCTGCCTCCTTAGGTATATGTTGCAGGCCTCCACCTCATCCCTCCGAGGGTCCCTGTTGCCGGGCGGCCTACACTTGACCACGTTGGTGATGTAGACCATGCTCCTCGACAGGCCAGCTAGCCCTAGTAGCCTGTCTAGGAGCTTCCCGGCCTGCCCGACGAAGGGCCTTCCAGCCTCATCCTCCCTCCTCCCCGGGGCCTCCCCGACGATCATGACCTCCGACGGGACGGGGCCCTCGCCGGGCACGGGATTCCTTCTGGAAAGGTGTAGCCTACACCTTGTACAGGCCATGATCTCTGAGACAAGGTCCTCATACTCCCTCAAGACCCACGCCTCCACACGACCCTGCTCGAAAGCATATAGTTTACAAGGAACCCGGCTATAATCCCTACACCCTGCGCCGGGATGGGGCCTAGGATCCCTAGGGTGTAGAGGATCCTCATGGTTAGGTATGTAGTTGTTATCCCGCCTAGGGATGAGGCGTGGTAGCCGAGCAGCCTAGCCACGGCCCCCCGGGTGAACCTGCTTTTGAAGGTCCATGACTCGTGGAGGATGTAGTTCCAGAGTATCCCGGCCTCTATGCCCGCTATACTAGCAAGGTCGACTCCCAGGTATGGGAGTGTGAGGTACATTACCATCAGGTTGGCGATTGCCCCTAGGCCCCCTACTATGCCGAAGCGTGCCAGCCTAGATAATTGTACTAGGTGTAGTAGATAGTCGATCAT
>JALWGG010000137.1 GCA_027013765.1 Acidilobaceae archaeon | reverse complement strand
CTATATGCTCGTCCCCATACCTCTCATATATTATTGTATCCATTGAGGGTGGCTCTATGCCTAGCTTACGGTACCTATCTCTCAGCATGTATATCCGCTCATCCCCCTCGTGGTCCGTCTCCACGTCCCCCGGAGACCTTAGGCCCGAGAGGACCTCCATGAATACCCTTGCAACAGTCGAGGACCTCCGAGGACCTTCACCCCTCCATAGTGGGACCTCAGCCGTGGTGTCGCTTGGCTCAACCTCTATCCTGGAGGTGTTCTCATCGATCCTCTTCACCATCCAGGACTTGCCCGCCAGCCTGATCGTGTCCCCCACTCTTAGGTACCTGTAGACGAATACTGCATCAACGTATCCAATGGTCTTGTCACCATACTTGACTATGAATGAGTCCCTCTCGGGTATTGTTGAGAAGAACTCGGAGAAGTCCCTGCTCCACCACATCCTGGCCCCTCTGTCGCCCCTGAACTGCCATATCTTGTAGAATACTGGGCCCGGCCTTATGACGCCCATTACCCTCCTTATCACTCCATTCCTCTCCATGTAATCAAGCATGGCCTGGAACTCTTCTGGCGTGGGCGCCACGGCGCTGGATGCCGATATTATGTTGTATGCCTCCGACTCGTGTACACCACCCCTCTCCATGGCCATGCCGAGGACCTCCTTCGCTACAACGTCCAGAGGTATCCTATCTATGATCACGTTCTCCACATACCCCTCCTGTGCTAGGATTGCTTCCGCGAGGGACTCTGCATAGTCTATCGGGCCGAGAGATACTATGGCGCCCTTCGACTCGCCGCCTAGGCTATGGCCGCTCCTCCCAACCCTCTGCAGCAGGCTTGCAACCCTGCCGGGGGCCCTGACCTGGATCACCTTCCTTATCTCACCCACATCTATCCCCACCTCCAGGGTCTTTGTGCATACTATAGCGCTCAGCTCCCCCCTCCTCAGCCTGTCCTCCGCCTCCTCCCTGAGCTCTGCTGAAACGCTTGAGTGGTGGACGAATACATCCCTCGCCTCCAGCCTCTCCAGGGAGTCCTTTATCTTCTCCGCGACATACCTGCTGTTAACGAATACAAGGCTCGGCTTCTCTACCTCCCTTATCACAGACTTTGCGATGCTGATCCAGGGGTCCTTGGAATCCTCGGGGACGTATACAACCTTGAGCCTGGGCTTCTTAGCCCTCCTCCCGTCAACTATAACCCTGGGCCTCCTACTGCTGCCAGAGATCAGGTTTAGGGCCTTATCTAGGTCTCCTATGGTGGCCGATAATCCTATCCTCTGTATATCCCTGCCAGCTATCCTTGAGAGCCTCTCAAGCTGGACTATGAACTGTGCACCCCTCTTGTTGGATAACAGCTCGTGCACCTCATCTATTATCACCCATCTCAGGTTCCTATAGTATACCCTGAACTTCCTGGACCAGTCCAGGTCTATCTCAAGGCTTTCCGGGGTGGTGACTAGTATGTGGGGGGCCCTCCTGAGCCTCCTATTCCTCTCCGTCGCTGTCGTGTCACCATGCTTCCTAGCAACCCTGAACCCCAGCCTTGAGGCCCACCAGGATATCCTTATGTATAGGTCGTTGATCAGGGCCTTCATGGGTGTTATGTATAGGAGCGTGACGGGCTCCACCGGCTCGCTAGCCATCATCGATAGTATTGGGAGTAGGGCAGCCTCAGTCTTACCCTCCCCCGTGGGGGCTACTATAAGGGTGTTAGCCCCCTCCATTATGACGGGGATCGAGTTCTCCTGTATATACGTCAGGCTCCTCCACCCACGCGTCTCCACCAGCCTAGCCACGCTGGGGTGGAGGGCTCTGGCCGCCTCTGACGCTATTCTAGCCATCTCTATCCCCATCCGCATGTTATACTTAGTTCCTTGTCCTTCTCCCTCATGCCAAGTATACCCGTAAGAGTTTCACTTCCAATCTTATTAATGCTACGTTACAGAAGCACATTGATAGACGGTGGGAATGGTGGCTGGGAGGTATTACCAGTGCATTGTATGCGGTAGGAAGTTCCCCGAGGGCCAGGGGATAGTGATTGAGAAGTCTGGAAGGGTTATGCACTTCCATAGTAGGAGGTGTGCATACAGGTTCCTCAGACTAGTACTAGAGCGCGCCGACGACTCCTGCATAAAGCCTGCTATAGACGAGGTTTTAGAAGAGTTCAGGAGGATCCTTAAGGAGAGGAGGGTAGAGAAGGTGATATAATGGCGAGGATAAAACTATACTCGATACTAAGAGACTACGCTGGTACCGCAGAGATGGAGGTAGACGTCGCGGGCAAGAGGACGTATAGGGAGCTGCTTGAGGACCTAGCACGTAGCACCCCCGGGCTGAGGAGGGCCTTGGAGGCGCTGGGATGGGATGTAGTAGTTGTGGTTAACGGTGTAAGGAAGAGTATAGACGACGAGGTGGAGGACGCTGGAGTAATCCATGTACTACCACCGTCGGCTGGGGGAGCCTATATAGAGGTCGGCATCCTCCGGAGGGGAGAAAAGATCGATTTCAACAGCATCATTGAGAGGCTGGCGAGGACCTCAGGCTCCACCGGGGGGATAGGGTTATTCGTTGGAGTAGTCAGGGGGGTTAATCAGGGTGAGGAGGTCCTCAAGCTGGAGTATGAGCATGCAGAGGACCTTGCAGAGGAGGTCCTCGCCAGGATCGCTAGGGAGGAGGCGGAGAGGCACGGCCTCACCGGGGCAGTGATATACCATTACACGGGCACCCTCCCCCCGGGGGAGCTGACGATTATCGTCGGGGTCTCCGGGGAGTCTAGGAGGAACGTCTACCCAGCGCTTGAGTCTATAGTTGACAGGGTCAAGCATGAAGCCCCTATATGGAAGCTTGAGCATAGGAGGGGTAGGAGGGTGTATATCCTTGGGGACAGGTATATAGACGCCGAGGACCTCAACCGATGATCCTGTCCGCCTTAACCTTTTCAAGCACCTCCTTAGCCCTCTCAATAGCCTCCTCAAGACTCTCGCCAGGCACGTTAACTATGATCCTTGTACCCTTAACCCTCAGCCTGAACCTCCTCTCCCCATGCAGCATATACTCCTCCACCACCTCGAATTCATACAAGCCTGGGCACCCTGCCAGGTTATACATGGCCTGTCTGACGCTTAAAATCGGGTTGGCCAGGCTATAATGCCACGGTGATGGATGTGGATCTGCCTAGAATAATTGTAGAGCCCCCGGGCCCCAGGGCTAGGAGGATCCTGGAGGAGGATTCGAGGCTTATAATGCAGTCATTCTCCCGGTGGTACCCGCTTGTTGTTAAAGCCGCTGAGGGCGTCATGGTGGAGGATGTAGATGGGAATAGGTATCTGGACTTCAACTCGGGGCTCGTGGTTGTTAACGTAGGCCATAGGCATCCTAAGGTAGTTGATGCCATAGTGAGGCAGGCGTCGAAGCTCATCCATTATTCGCTGACAGACTTCTACTATGAGGAGGCCGTCGAGGCGGCTAAGCTATTACTAGAGATATCCCCCATACCCGACGACGGCAGGGTATTCTACACGAATAGCGGGGCCGAGAGCATTGAGGGTATACTAAAGATAGCCAGGGGGCATGCACGGGGTAGCAGGCCCTACATTATAAGCTTCCTGGGGGCCTTCCACGGGAGGACCATGGGTGCGATGAGCGTCTCCGGGAGCAAGCG
>JALWGG010000136.1 GCA_027013765.1 Acidilobaceae archaeon | reverse complement strand
ATGGATACTCGCTAGGACCGGGGCTAGGATCAACGTAGTCGCACTGCTGCCAGCCGTGATCAACGCCCCGGGTGGCGAGGCATACCTGCCTGGCGACGTGATCAGGATGTGGGACGGGACAATGGTTGAGGTTGGGAACACTGATGCAGAGGGAAGGCTGATACTAGCAGATGCAATAGCCTATGCAGCTAAGGAGCTGGGCGCATCCCTAATAGTAGACCTTGCAACCCTGACGGGAGCCATGGTAGTGGCGCTGGGGCCGCTCGTGGCAGGATACTTCACCAGGAGTGATGAAGAGGCGAGGCTGCTAGAGGAGGCCAGCAAGGCGACGGGTGACAGGGTATGGAGGATGCCCCTAGTGGACGAGTATAGGAAGCTGCTTGCAAGGAACGGGCCCCTAGGCGACACCGGTAACATAGGGGGAAGGTATGGGGGTGCCATAATAGGAGCGTTATTCCTAGAGAGATTCACCCATGGAAGCACATGGATCCACTTAGACATAGCAGGGCCAGGCATAGGCATGGAGGCGGGCCCGGTAGCCATGGAGTACTGGCCAGACAACCTAGCCCCAGGATACGGTGCTAGGCTGATAGCTGAATACCTATCCAGGAGGGGTGGAGGAGGTGGCTAGGTGCTTCAGGCTAGGCAATAGGCTCGTCAAGGTCCTCCAGGGCGATATAACTAGGGTGGAGGCTGATGCAATAGTCAACCCGGCGAATAGCCTAATGATTATGGGGGGCGGTGTTGCTGGTGCCATAAAGCGGGTTGGGGGGAGTATAATAGAGGAGGAGGCTATGAAGCACGCCCCAGTGCCTGTAGGCAAGGCCATATCCACCACTGCTGGGAGGCTTAAGGCTAGATACGTGATCCATGCCCCAACAATGGAGAGGCCAGCCATGAGGATACCGGTGGAGAACGTGTATAAGGCGACTAGAGCCACGTTGATCGAGGCTGAGAGGCTGGGTATAGAATCCATAGCCCTCCCTGCGATGGGTGCTGGTGTCGGGGGGGTTAGTTATAGTGACGCCTTCAAGACAATGCTTGAGGCTATACGGAGCCATGGAGGAGAGAGGCCCTCAAAGATAATACTGGTAGCGTGGGGCGATGAGGCCTATAATGCAGCATTGGAGACCCTCAAGGGGCTGGAGGAAGCCGAGTGTTGAGGACCTCCATAGCAGTTACCGGGAGTAGTGGTATTAGGGTCGCTGTAAGGGTTCTAGAGGGCCTCGCAGGCGCTGGGGTGGATATAGCTGGGATCATAGTCACCCGAGGTGCTTTAGAAGTTGCCAGACACGAGGAGGGGTTGTCCAGGGACGAGTTTATCGGGGTGCTATCATCATATGGCAGTGTCTACATGGAGGACGACTTCACCAGCCCCCTAGCCAGCTCCAGCAGCCAGCCGGATGCAATGGCTATTGTGCCAGCTAGCATGAAGACCGTTGGCCTGATCGCGTCTGGGATACCCTCAAACCTCGTCTCAAGGGCTGCGATGGCTATGCTCAGGCTTGGGAGGAGGCTTGTTGTAGCCCCCAGGGAGACCCCGTTGGGAGTGTTGGAGTTGAGGAACCTGCTGAGGCTCGCCGAGGCTGGTGCAATAATAGTCCCCCTGACACTTGCATTCTACCACTCCCCCAGGAGCGTTGATGACATGGTAGGCTTCGCGGCTGGCAAGGTCCTTGATGCCATGGGTGTTGAGGCCTCACTGTATAGGAGGTGGGGCGGGGGCCTAGAATAGGTCCTCATCTATCCTCAGCTTCCCACGTATCTTCGGCCCCGTATCCCTCTTTATCTCCTCCTCGAAGTCCGTCTCCACCCTGGACTTCACGGCGAAGGCGCAGCGCCCGTCTGGCAGTATTGCCCTCTTCTCGCAGTATGCAAACCTGCAGGTGGCCCCTATGCATTTATCCCCTATCCATGCGCACATCGCGGTTCTGAAGGTGCGCCCCCTGTAGTGGTCCCTGCTTATCCTGAGCGCCTTCTTGCCGCACCTGAAGAATGGGCATAGGGGGTTGCACTTATCACCTATAGGCATGGGCCTAGGCTCCTTCCCCCTGCCGCGTGGCCTTGGACCCCTCCTTGGATACTCCAACAGGTACACCTCTCCCCCTTTTTGATGGTTTGCCGGGGACTGTATAGGTGTGTTGGAGGTTGATATAGTAAACGGTATGTATGCCGCTATGGTTTGAACCATTTGAACATCATATACTGGATCTTGCCGTTGGGCAGGGGGGATGCAATAGTGAATGTCTTCCTAACCGCGTGGCTGAGCCTCCCCGCCCTAACGATCTCGATCGGATCCAGCTCCTCCCCCGGGTCTACAACGTGGACGACGAATGGGGCATGATCTATCCCAGGCCCATACCTATACACCGTGAAGTCGGCCCCAAACTTCAGCCCCGGCCTCACTACAAGCCCCCTCTCCCTGAGATCCGTGTAGACGCGGTAGAGGAGCCTTAGCCTAGGCCTCTCCTCAAGCACTGCTCTGAGGTCCTCAACACTAACCTCCTCCCCACCCGGCTTGTATACTCTTATCACTCCCTTCTCAAGCAGGTATAGAGCCTCTATGAGGCTCAGCTTAAGGGGTGAGTCGAAATCCCGGCCCCTAGGCTTATCGACCCCGATGGGCTTCCCATAGAACCCCTGGGAGTAGAGGTCTCTAGACTCCTCTATGTCGGGGACGATTATCGAGCTTCCTATGAGTAGTGCTCTATACGCCATTGAACCCCCTTCACCCACCGCTTCCCCTTGGAGGGTTACCTGGAGTATATGGATACTCCGAGTAGCCTTACGTAGTCCCCAGCCTCCGCTATGTAATCCATGGCAGCCTCCCCGTAGTCTGCGAGGTCCTTGAGTATAGTCATTGAGTCGCATGAGGGCTTGTGCTCTGTGATGCTGTATGCAATGATCCTCCTGTAAACTACGTCTGCCTCCTCCTCTGCAACCTTGACCCTGGCAAGCCTCTGGTCGAGCAGCCTATACCTCTCCCTATCAGCCCCACCCATATTCTGCAGCACCCTCAAGGCGGATGAGAGGTAGTTCAGGGCCTCCTTTGCCTTCGCATAGAGCTCTGCAGCCATCTCTGCACCCTCCCTGCTAGAACTGGGTAGGTTGGCGTATAGGAGTAGCCTGTACACGGATGCGTCCAGGCTCTGGGCGGCCCTCTCCAGGCTCAGCGCAATGTTCAGGTAGAATACGCTATTCTCAACAACCTCTATCCTGCCCGAGGCCATGTACTCGAATAGCCTCAGCTTCATCTCCTCTATCCTCTCCTTCCCCCGGGTTACCTCCTGCCTGTATGCCTTCTCAAGCTCCTCAACGCTGGATGACTCTTTGGCTAGCCTCCAGGATAGGTGGGCTAGGTCCTCCAGGTCCCTCGCCATGTTTAGTAGGTGCTCTATTATGGCTGCTATACTTATACTGCTACCAGTATACACTTCAACCCCCTACCCACTCGCCATTAACCACAACGTATAGCAGAATACTATATAAGCGTTCAACACGCAACGGAGCCCGGCACACCAGGATTATAATAAATCAATTAGCAATCGAATGTATAGTATACCCAAGATAATCAATACCATATTTACCGGCGCCCACCTAAAGCCACTACTACTAGTGCCCAACCCAAGCACGTCGATTAGCAAGCCGCGCCAGGCTACCATGCTCGCAGGCCAGGGCTTGGGTATGCAGAGTGCTATCTAGAGCTTATCTAGTCTAGAATGCAACTAGGCTTCCTGGTGGGCCTGTTGAGGAGGCTAGATGAGTATATGGGTAGGGATGTGGAGGAGGTTGCCAGGAGGGCTGCGGAGCACGCGGTTGCACTGCTCGCCAAGAACCTGCTGGGGGAGTTGAGGGAGATTAGGGAGAGGCTGGATAGGATAGAGGCTATGCTGAGGGATGAGCATGGGCGTAGGGCTCCCAGGCAGGGTGCTGCCAGGACTGTGAGGGAGTATCTTGAGAGGGAGAGGTATGTGCTCGGCTCCCAGGCTAGGGCCAGGCTGGGTATGAGCCCCAATACACTCTTGAGCATAGCCTCGGGCATGGATGGTGTTAGGGTCATAGAGGCTGGCGGCGACTATATAGTCTTCGACTCCATGGGCTTCGAGGAGTTTAAGGCGTTGTTGGCTAGCATCAGCACTAGCGACCCGGAGGAGGCTTCGAAGGGCATGGGCCCCTATAGGGACGCTTTCAATGCTTTAAGGCGTGCCGGTGTTGTATACTTTGATGGTAGGGGTAGGCGTTGGAGGATAATAACCTAGAGAGGCTGTACTACTTCAAGGTCACTGAGATACCTGGAGTGGGGTTGATGGTCGCCATAGCCGATGCGGACGTGATGGGCGTGCATGTGGTTGATGAGGAGAGGAATATACAGATCATAGTAGATAAGGGGTTCTACGGCGACACGCTCGCGGGGGAGGACAGGGTCAGGTCAATGATGATGAACGCTGATGTAATAGTACTCGCCGGGGACAGGGTTATAAGCATGGCCATCGACATGGGCCTCGTGAACCCCGACTCCATACTTGAGGTTAAGGGTGTGAAGCACGTCCAGGTCTACAAGTTCAAGTTCTAGCTATAAGCCACACTATAATAGGCCCAGCCAGGCTTAGGATCCTAGTAGGAGGTAGGCAATGCACGGGGAGCTAGACCCCATAGACAGGGACTTCATAGAGCTTATACAGGAGATCTACTGGATGGAGCCCTTGAGCGAGGCCGAGGAGGCCCTAGCCAGGAGGCTTGAGGAGATGGATGAGGACCTCAGGCAGCTGCTACTAGAAAGGAGGAGGAAGCTATGCAGCAACCACAATAATGTGCTGGAGGTTGTTAGGCTTGAGGCGATGGCGGAGACTGCTGATACAGAGATACTCTCCAAGCTACTACTGGCCAGGAGCCTGCTCGGCGCTGGGTTCCTAATGCAATGCACAAGGTCGTGGTCAAACCTCTCCCCAAGGGATAAGGCATGGATCCTGGCACCACTATACAAGGCGGCCCACGGCCTCGACCTGGCCGTGAAGAACTGGCCTGAGAGGCTCGACGAGGCGCATCTAAACTATGCGATAGAGATGCTTGATAAAGCCCTTGAGAGGGCGCAGAGGCTTGGCATAATGGATGAGTTGAGGGATTTCATCGAAAGTGTTATGGAGAAGGTTATTGGGGCTGGAGAGTAGCTCAGTTACGGCCACACTCCTCACGCCTCGGTAAAGCCCACCACTCCTCACAGCCAATTATAAGGGGGCCACCCGTGCAGGGTGGTCCCGCCGCGGGGATTCGAACCCCGGACCACCCGGTGTCTGCGACACCGGGCCTAGCCCGTCCCACTACAGCCGGGCGCTCTGCCGCTGAGCTACGGCGGGTATCCTATGTAGTGGAGTAGAGTGGTGGGGGTTTTAGTGTTTTCCCTCCCCTCCATGCCTCTTATACACGTGCTCCACCGCGTCCACAAGCTTCTCTATATCATCTATGCAGTTGTATATGTACAGGCTGGCCCTCACACTCCCCTGCGGGCTACCCAGGTGGTCGTGGAGGATGTGGGCGCAGTGGAGCCCTGTCCTGACCGCTATCCCCCTCCTGCTTAGTGCTAGGCCCGCCCAATCGGGCTTCATCCCCCCTATGTTGAATGCTACTATGCCTTGCCTCCTCTCATGGCTCCTCGGACCCAGTATCTCGACGTAGTCTAGCTCCCCTAGCTTCTCTAGGAGGACCTTTGTCAGCCTCCTCTCATGCTCCTCGACATTATCCATCCCGATCCTTGATAGGTAGTTTACGGCCTCCATCAGGCCTATAGCCTCTATTATGGGTGGGGTCCCCGCCTCGAACTTCCACGGCGGCCTCTCCCACGAGATCTTGATCGAGCCATCCACCATCTCGACCCTCTCCACGGTGCCTCCCCCGCCTAGGGGCGGGTTCAGGGTCTCCGCCAGGTCCTCCCTCATCCATAATACGCCGATCCCAGTGGGGCCTAGCATCTTGTGCCCGCTGAACGCCGCCATATCCACTCCCATACTCCTGAAGTTTACTGGAGTGTGGGGCACGCCCTGGGCCGAGTCTAGTACTACTATGGCTCCAACCTCCTTGGCCCTCCTGGCTATCTCCCTTACCGGGGACTTGTAGCCTGTTACATTTGATATGTGGCCGAACGCTACTACCCTAGTCCTCCTGGTTAGGTACTCGTCTAGCAGGTCCCATCTTGGGATCCCCTCACCGTCTAGGGGGAGGACCTTCAGCCTTGCGCCGGCCATCTCGGCTACCCTGAGCCATGGTAGCATGTTTGAGTGGTGCTCCGCCATCGTTATCAGGACCTCGTCTCCCCTGCCAAGCATCTTGTTGGCATAGACCGTCAGCGCGGCCAGTTGCAGGGCCTCTGTGGAGTTGCGGGTGAATATTACCTCGCTCCATCTCCCTCCGATGAACTTGGCTACGGCCTCATGGGCGTCTTCATACGCCTTGCTCGCCTCCAGGCTGATCTTGTACACCCCCCGGTGAACATTGGCATACCTCTTGATTGAGAAGTCCGCCATCGCCTCGACGACGCTCCTAGGCTTCAGCGTGCTTGCAGCGTTATCTAGGAACACTACCCCCGTCTCCAGCTCTGGGAAGTCCTCCCTGATCCTCCTACAGTCCAGCACTCAGCTACACCCCTGCCTCTTCACTGCACGGACCCTATAAGTTCCAACTATGTCGTCCCTCTCCTCGACATCATAGTCGAAGCATTCATCCTCCAGCGTGTCTAGGATAAGGTTCAATGGCATAACCGAGTCCTCCCCAACGATCTCTATGACCCCCCCGGGCTCTACATCCATTATAGTTGACACGAGCCTCACGGAGGGCTTATCCCTGCACCCCCTCCAGGCTTCATACGTGAAGTCAAGCTTCACAGTCCCCATCAAATCCACCTAAGTAGAGGATTATATAGGGTTAGGATTATTATCCCTAAGCCGGTGTTTGATGGATTCAAGCCGATAGGTTGGATGAGGCGTTTTGGAGCTGTCTCAGGAACGCGTCGAGCCTGCTGGATAGGTGGTCGAGGCCTGGGAGGTAGTAGTTGCCGCTGACGGATATCCTTACCCTCATATTCCTACTAAGGTCTATCAGGGTCTTCGCCTCCCCCGCCAAGTCCCTTATCTTCAACAGCTCCAGCACGTCTGCTATCTCATCCAACACATCCTCAAGGGAGCCATTGTATATAGTATCCGGTATCCCATGCCTTATCTCCTCCAACTCATCCACA
The DNA here is from genome assembly GCA_027013765.1 of Acidilobaceae archaeon. Lineage (GTDB taxonomy): Archaea > Thermoproteota > Thermoprotei_A > Sulfolobales > Acidilobaceae > S012-22. The sequence goes on along the minus strand of JALWGG010000136.1, from coordinate 4,414 downwards.
AGCCCCTGGACCCACTTGTATAGCAGGTTATGCATCAACTCACCCCCTGTACATGCTCAGGGGTATCCTGGGGTTGTACCCCAGGCTGGACCTGGCCTTCTCCAGGAACCTGTCAAGCCTGTAGTTGAAGTGGGTTATGCCCGATACCGTGTAGAGGCCCGTATGCTCTAGCCTCAGCCTCAACGCCTTAGCCAGCTGGTATAGGAGATATGCCTCCTGGGATAGGCTTGAGTATGGCCTCCTCACGTACTGGGGCTCATGGTACACTCCCCTGAATATCTGGGCCGCGTCGGACAACGCCTCCTCCATACTCCCGTCTACTATGCTATCCGGGACCTTCACCCTGAGGGTCTCCAGCTCCATGACGAGCCTCTCGGCCAGCATCCTCCACCTATCTATACTATGCCACCCCCTCCCAGTCTAACCTAATAGTGTGGCCATACGGTGGGACTTAAAAGGGTTACCGCGGGAATACTGGGATTAAAACCTTTTATTGAAGCAATGCATATACACAATGCCCCTCCCCCTCGATCCAGCACTGGGAGGTCCTCCACTGAGTGTGGCATATATGATATAACCCCTGGAGGCCAAGGATCCCCCTTGATGAGGGATGCTAGTGGTTAACGTCAAGGGGTCAAGGTACTACGCGTGCGGCGAGTGCGGCTTGATCTATGAGGATAGGGCCCTGGCTGAGGCGTGTGAGGAGTGGTGCAGGGAGCATAGGACGTGTAACAGGGATATAGCCTCCAGGAGTATAGGCTATATTAGGAGCCCCGGGCTAAGGCTCTAGCCTAGATGGGGCCTCACACACTATTTGGGCCCTGGGCGATACTATATAGGGCCTGGAGGCTTGTAGGGGTCTAGGTCTAGATGATGGAGGATAAGCTGGAGCTGGTGGAGCTGGACTATATGGTTAGGGAGGTTAGAGTCCTCTTCCTAAAAGACTACTACGAGCTCCCCACGCCCTCAGGGGTGATCAACGCCAGGAAGGGGGATGAGATGAACCTGCCCAGATGGCAGGCCAGGTACCTGGAGGAGCTCGGGGTAGTAGATGTGAGGGAGAACGGGCTCACCCTAGACGTGGTAAACATGTACCACTTCAGGGAGAGGAGGACCTCGGCTGCGAACAAGCTAAGCCAGCTCCCCCAGGACTTCTATAGGAAGGCGAGCGAGCTCGTGGAGAAGCTCAACAAGCTAATCAGAGAGTCCCCAAGCCACATGCTACTACGCGACAGGGAGGTCCTTGAGAAGAACCTGATAGAGCTGGGGGAGGCTAGGATGATGAAGCTAATCAGGCTTGCACAGACAGGCGGAGGGGAGGAGTTGAGGAGCAACATGACCCCGGAGGAGCAGCTCCTATATGACAGCGTGAAGGGGATAGTAGAGTCGTGGAGGGGGTATATTAGGAAGCTGTTTCCAGGGGTGTAACGGCTGTGGAGCAGGTAGAGCTCCTCTACGGGGAGAAGGTCAAGGACTTCCTGAGGAATTACAGGGACGAGTCGGGGAGGTTCAAGTACCTAGACAGGATCAGGAGGATGATCAACTATAACAGGGCGAGCCTGCTGATAGACTACCCAGACCTATACCGCTATGACACGTCGCTTGCGGAAGCAATTGTAGAGGATCCGGATAGGTTCATCAAGGAGGCTGGAGAGGCTATAAGGGAGATCGTGGCGCTTGAGGACCCCGAGTATGCCTCTAAGAGGAAGTTCACCCCACGCATCATTAACCTGTTCGAGACCATAGGTATAAGGGATCTCAGGAGCGAGCATATAGGGAAGCTTGTCCAGATAGATGGGATAATAACGCGAATGCACCCCCTGAGGAGTAGGATGATCAAGGCTGTGTTCAGGCATGAGAAGTGTGGGGCCGAGTTCCTATGGCCCCAGGGCGAAGACGAGTTTATTGAGGACCGTGTTGAGAGGCCGGGGATCTGCCCGGTCTGCGGGGAGGGTGGAAGCAAGTTCATCCTCATCAAGGAGAAGTCCCAGTATATAGACTGGCAGAAGGTTGTGGTGCAGGAGAGGCCTGAAGACGTCCCCGGGGGCCAAATGCCTAGGAGCATAGAAGTCCACCTGACCGGGGACCTGGTTGACATAGCAAGGCCGGGTGATAGGGTTACAATAGTCGGGATCCCCAGGCTTGAGCAGTACAGCCCGACGAACCCCCTCTATGAGATGTATATTGAGGCAAACAGCGTCAAGATCTCTGAGAAGGTCCTGGAGGAGGTGAGCATAACCAGGGAGGATGAGGAGAAGATAAGGGAGCTATCCAGGAGCCCGTGGGTGAGGGAGAAGATCATAGCAAGCATAGCACCCAGCATATACGGCCACTGGGACCTGAAGGAGGCCATAGCACTACTCCTATTCAGCGGCGTCCCAAAGACTATGCCAGACGGTACAAGGATCAGGGGAGACATACACGTGCTATTCATCGGAGACCCCGGAGTGGCCAAGAGCCAGCTACTCCAGTCAGCGGCAAGGATTGCCCCCCGGGCAGTGTTCACCAGCGGCAAGGGATCCACAGCTGCTGGCTTGACCGCAGCAGTCATCAGGGACCAGAAGACCGGGGAGTACTACCTAGAGGCCGGTGCACTGGTCCTGGCTGATGGTGGTGTAGCCGTTATAGATGAGATTGATAAGATGAGGCCGGATGATAGAGTTGCTATACACGAGGCTATGGAGCAGCAGCATATTAGTATAAGCAAGGCTGGCATAGTTGCTAGGCTCAACGCTAGGGCGAGCGTGCTGGCTGCCGGCAACCCTAAATACGGCCTGTATGACCCGTCGAGGACCTTCGTTGACAACATAAACCTGCCCCCCACGATCCTGTCGAGGTTCGACCTGATATTCGTCGTCAGGGACTCGATAAACATGGAGAGGGATAGGGAGCTTGCCAGGTACATACTAGAGGCCCATAGTAGTATAGAGAAGTTTAAGCCTGAGATAGACCCCCAGCTGCTTAGGAAGTATATTATATATGCCAGGAGGTATATAAGGCCCAGGCTATCCCCAGCAGCCAAGCGGCTGATAGAGGACTTCTTCGTCGAGATGAGGAGCACCGCGCTGAGCAGCTATGACGGCCAGCAGGGCCAGATGCCTATACCGGTAACTGCCAGGCAGCTGGAGGCCATAGTAAGGCTTGCCGAGGCGCATGCAAAGATGGCCCTCAAGGAGGAGGTTGGGGAGGAGGATGCAGAGGAGGCTATACGGATAACGATATCGTTCCTGGAGAGCGTCGGGCTGGATATAGAGACGGGTGCGATAGATGTGAGCATCATAACGACTGGAGCAAGCTTCCACACAAGGAGGGTGATGTCGATCGTCTCGGACACGATCAAGAGGATCACGGAGGCGGAGGGCAAGAGGTGCGCACGGCTCCAGGAGATAGTGAAGAGCGTGAGGGAGTCCAGCAACGTGTCCGAGGAGAGGATTAAGGAGGCGATAAGGAGGCTACACCAGGAAGGGTTAATATATGAGGTCAGGTCGGAGTGCTATAGAGCTACATGAGGAGCCCTGAGATGGTTACAGAGGCCACCAGGAGACTCATGAAGAGGCTGGGGTTCGAGAAGCTATACCCGCCCCAGGAGGAGGCTATAAGGGCCGGCGTGGAGAGGGGTAGGAGCATCCTACTCGCATCCCCAACCGCGTCCGGGAAAACCTTCATCGCGATGGCCGCACTAGCCAACAACACTAGCGGGGGGAGGTCCTTCTACATAGTCCCGCTAAGGAGTATCGCCCAGGAGAAGTATAGGGAGTTCAGGGTCCTTGAGGACCTCGGGTTCAGGGTTGGGATATCCATAGGGGACTACAGGAGGGGGCCCCCAAGGGCTGATATAGTTGTTACTACCTATGAGAAGCTCGACTCGCTAGCCAGGAACGATCCCTCAATCATAGGCGAGATGAGGGTTCTTGTAGTCGATGAGATACACTATATAGGGGAGCCCAAGAGGGGCCCGATCCTAGAGACTCTACTAGCCAGGATCACCTATAGGGGGGAGCCGCAGATAGTCGCCTTGAGCGCAACAGTCCCCAATGCCAGGGAGATCGGGGAGTGGATCGGGGCTACAGTGATAGAATCCGGCTGGAGGCCTGTCCCCCTGAGGGAGGGCGTGTACCGGGGTGGAGAGATAGTCTATGCCGATACGGGTAGGAGGAGCATAGAGACTCATAGCAAGGTCCCCCCGATAGACCTGGCAATAGACTCCTCATCAAGCGGGGGGCAGACGCTGGTATTCACGCAGTCTAGGCGTAGGGCGGAGCAGCTTGCAGTGAAGGCTGCAAGATACTCGGGGAAGCTTGCATATGACGATAAGGCCGCCGGGGAGGCTGCCAGGGAGTTAAGGTCGAGCGATGGACCGGCTACCATGAGGGAGGTCCTCTCGAAGCTCATAGCCGGCGGGGTCGCATACCAC
>JALWGG010000135.1 GCA_027013765.1 Acidilobaceae archaeon | reverse complement strand
GTATCTGTATCTTGCAAGGGGTATTAACATTTAACCCGTGGGATGTATTGGGATTTAAATCCTCCAGGCCCAGTAATGACTCTTAGGGGTGCCATGCAATGCCTCCAGGAGCCGTCTACCTGGTCTTGCTTAACGGTTGTAGGGGTGAGGATAAGCTTGTCGAGCTCCTAAACAAGCTTGAGGCAGTTGAAGGGCTTCATGCAGCCTTCCTCCTTGAGGAGGGCTCCCGGAGACATGCGCTGCTGCTCATGTGGAGGAGTGTTGAGGAGCTAGATAGCTGGCTTGGAGACGGCTATAGGATCCTCAAGGACGAGCTGGCTAGTATAGGGTGTGGTGTTGCGGAGCATGGGTTTAGGGTGGTAGAGCATATACATGGACCCGCCCATCCGCGCCATGAGCATGGCTAGAGGCGATCCTCAAGGATCCTCCAGTATAGTTCATCGCTCAATATAGCCTCCTGCTCCCTTTTAACCCTCCTGATGAGGGCCTTATATGATGCTCCGAGGAACCTTGCTATGGAGTCGATCCTGCTATAATCGTTTTTGAGGGGGTTCAACGGGATCCCCGCCCTACCCAGGCTAGCCTTGGAGATCAGCCAATGCCTTACATAAACCCTTAACTCATCCATAGGTGGAGGCTCCTGGGGAGGGTTTCCCTCGGCTGCCCACCACAGCTCCCTTACAAAGCTTATTGCCAGTGCTCTTCCAAACTTATCCATCCACTCGTCATAGTCTATCCTGGACGGGTCTAGGTCCTTTGCTGTGTACCCGGTTAGTGGGCTCCTTAAGGCCGCTTTTATGAGGTCCTCGTCCATCACAGGGTCTAGGCTTCCCCAGAGGAGGGCTAGGCTTGAGGCGTGGGCGCTGTGGAGTACTGTTTCCATGAATCTTAGGGTAGGGTCTCTTGGGGGCTCTATGCCCGATCCCTCGATTATCCCTTCAACCTCTCCGGGCTCGACGGGGTCTGTGGCTACTGGCTCTCCATTCACCATGATCCAGGGAACGCTCCAGACCCGGTGCTTGAATACTATCCCCATGTCGGATGCCGATAAGAGCTCCACCTTCTCTAGGAGGCCTTTGGAGTGTAGGTGCTTTACTATTGTATAGCTTGTAGCACATGTCGGGTGTATTATCATGGTTATATTCATCCAGGCCACCCCGGGTTGGGGTGGTATTTATGATTAAAGCATTTAAGCCTATACACAGCCTTTATTTAACATGCGTTAAAGGTGGCCTACCGTGGGCGAAGGATTAGAAGTCATAGACCTCCACGTAAATGTACATGGAAAGAAGGTGCTAAGAGGAGTATCACTGAACGTTGACTACGGCACTATACACGCTATAATGGGGCCCAACGGCAGTGGTAAGAGCACACTTGCATACACAATAATGGGCCGGGAGGGTTATGAAGTAGAGAAGGGCGATATAAGGCTGGACGGGGAGAGCATACTGGACCTTCCAACAGAGGAGAGAGCCCTGAAAGGGCTATTCATGGCCCTCCAAGACCCCCCACAGGTCCCCGGGGTTAGGATATCAACACTGATGATCGCTGCACTGAACAAGAGGGCGGGGTCTAACGATCTAACACGCATCAGGGACCCAAAGATCGTTAGGAGGCTATACCAGCTGGCAGAAGAGCTAGGGCTCACAAGGGAGATTCTACAGCGCGAGGTCAATGTTGGATTCAGTGGTGGTGAGAAGAAGAGGAGCGAGCTACTACAGGCATTGGTATTGGATCCGAAGATAGTTATCTTAGATGAGCCCGACAGCGGCCTGGATGTTGATGGTGTAAAGAAGGTGTCAGAGTTCCTGACAGACCTTAAGGCAAGGGGTAAGGGTATACTACTGATAACACACTATGCTAGGATGTTCAAATACGTGAAGCCGGATATAGTTACCGTGTTGATAGATGGACGGATAGCGGTCCAGGGAGGGCCGGAGATAGCGGATCTGGTGGAGGAGAAGGGATACGCCTACATAAGGAAGGCTTACTTGAGGAGTACTGGTTCCACCATATAACCCCTGATTAACAGTGTTAAATAGGGGCTGGTTGAGATGGAGCAAGCGGTAAAGATAAAGGAAGAGATCCTCAAGGGAGCAGATAGCCCCGAACTGCTAGGATGGCTAGACAAGCCCCCCAGGGCTGAGATCGAGCTAAAGGGGAGGATAAGCAGGAGCCTAGTGGAGGAGATAAGCAGGATCAAGAAGGAGCCTGAGTGGATGAAAAGGCTGAGGCTGAGGAGCCTAGAACTATTCTATAAGCTACCCATGCCAAAATGGATAGCCGGGATAGAGGAGATAGACCTAGAAGCACTAGCACACTACGTCAAACCAGAGGCCGGGGAGGTGGCCAAGGACTGGGAAGAGCTCCCAGACTACATGAGGAAATACTATGAGAAGCTTGGGCTACCCGAGCTTGAGGCAAGGTTCCTATCAGGCCTAGTCGCCGTGTATGACAGCGAGACGGTATACGCCAGGATGAAGGAGTACCTGGAGAGGAAGGGCGTGATAGTGCTCCCACTAGAGGAAGCTGTAAAGAAGTATCCAGACCTTGTAAAGAAGTACTTCCTCAAAGTCTTCCCCCCGAGCGACCACAAGTTCGCAGCACTACACGGAGCCTTATGGAGCGGGGGCACATTCATATACGTCCCCCCAGGGGTAAAGGTTAGAGAACCAATAGAGTCGTTCTTCCTAATAGGACGGCAGGGCGAGGGCCAGTTTGAGCATAGCCTGATAGTTGCGGATGAGGGGGCATATGTGCACTGGATCGAGGGATGCAGCGCCCCCAGGTTTGTGGGCTACAGCTTCCACAATGGCATGGTGGAGGCCTATGCTCATAGGAATGCCACGATCAAGATCACCACCATACAGAATTGGAGTAGGAATGTGATAAACTTCAATAACAAGCGGGGCATAGCCGAGGAGGGTGCAAGGATCGACTGGGTGGAGGGTAGCATAGGAAGTAAGATGACCTATGTATACCCGAGCACAATTCTCAAGGGTGCATACAGCAGTACTAGGAGCGTTGTAGTGACGCTATCGAAAGGACCCTATCTGAAGGATAGCGGGAGTAAGGTGGTCCACGTTGCTCCATACACCAGGAGCAAGATAATTAACAAGAGTATAAGCGCCGATGGAGGAGTCAATGTGTATAGGGGTATAGTAAGGATCCTGAGGGGGGCCAGGAACGCCAGTGCCCATGTAGAGTGTGACAGCCTGATCCTGGACGGGAAGAGTAAAGCCCACACCTTCCCGCACAACCAGGTGGACGAGCCCACCGCATACGTGAGCCATGAGGCGAAGACTGGGAGGCTAAGCGAGCAGCAGCTATTCTACCTAACCAGTAGAGGGCTAACCGACGATGAGGCCAAGAGCCTGATCGTGCTCGGGTTCCTAGACGAGATCATGGGAGAGCTACCAGTCGAGTATGCGAACGTGCTCCACAAGGTCATACAGCTGGAGTTCAGCGAGCTCGGTGCGGTAGGGTGACCATGCATGAGCCTAGCAGCTAGGGACCAGTACAGGGAGTATATAGAGAGGCTCCCCTTCCAGTACCTAGCCGACACGCCGACCGTAAGGTACTATACCGACTGGAGCGTATTCGAGAAAAGAATGGATATAGGATACGCATACACACAGCACAAGCTACCCGACGCCATGATCCGGCAGGGGGTGGACATACTACTCGGAACCACTGCCAAGATAAGCGATAATGCAAGCAGCAGGGTGGAGGTCCTAGATATATCCCGTGGATCCGCGCCCATGGAGCCAATGAGCCTGGTGGGAGTCTCGACAAAGATGCAGGCATACCACGCTTACATGTGGAACACGGGAGTATACATCAGGGCAGCCCCCAACAAGGATTTCGGCAGGATTGTGGTAGCAAGTACAAGCGGAGACGGGTACATGGGGCATCACATAATACTTGACATAGGGGATAATGCGAGAGGCTCCATAGTACTGCTAGACTACGCCGGAGACTATGACGGGTTGAAGACACTAGTCATAGAAGTAATAGCGGGAGAAGGGTCGAAGGTGGATATAGACACCTTAACGATACACCATAAGAAGCATGCAGTATACAAGACAATGTACACAGTCCTACGGGACCGTGCAGCCATAACTGGCAGGAGCCTCAATACCGGGGGTGCTATGACGAGGTATGAGGAGACATACATACTAGAGGGTAGAGAGTCTATGCTCCAAGCCAGATCCAGCAATATAGCGAGGCCCGGTACTAGGACGGATTACCTGCTAAACTCCATACACAAGGGAGAGAAGAGTAATGGATTCATAAGTGCAAGGGGTGTAGTGTTAACAAAGGGATACCTGGCACAGAGGGGACTAGCTAGGATCGACAAGGAGGCCTCATGGTCTAGCTCCGAGGTAGAGAGCCACGTAGCAATACTAGGGGATGATGGTAGGGGGTATGCGATACCCATGCTCGAAATCCATACTGGAGACGTGGTAAAGGCTAATCACGAAGCCTCGGTGACTACAATGCTGGAGGAGCATGTATTCTATATGAGGAGTAGAGGGCTCAAGAGGGAGGAGTTCGAGAAGTTGATGATAACCGGGATAATAGAGTATTCGGGGACCGCCTCAAGCCTTAACATAGACCCTGAGGACCTCTTCATAGACTAGGCCCATCCCCATTTATGGTATCCTCACCAGGGAACTACCGGATTCAGCCGCGTTTACAACCCACTCAACCACACTATATATCTTATCACTATTTCTACATGCAAACACATAAAGATGGAGCAACTGCCTTGTCCCCGGATCGAGTTCTGGCAACGTTACATTGCTCACAGTGTGGTTAAATGATAGAGTAACGCTCTTCCAAGGCACGACACCGAAGAGGTACAGGTCCACGGTAGCAATACCCACAACCCTAACCTCGATACCACTATTATTATAGATGGACTCCGCCACGCTACAACCTATGCGCGAGAGGTCTATGGTTGCCCTAAGCATATGCTCGCTGTACCCACTATCCAGGTCTAGATACGGTATGAATCCCTCTCCAACGTAATAGTTGTTAAAGTATATCCTGTAAAATATGTATTTTGCTGTAACTTTGTCGCCTGGATTGTAAATTGATACTGGTATACTCACCTCCATAAGGGTTACTCCTGCAGGGGCTATATCCGGCTTCCCCGATACCTTGACACTCCACTCATCAATACTAGAATTTACGCTATAAACATAGGATATTATACCTATTATTATAATAAAGTATACTAGTGTTTTTACCAGCGAGATCCTTTTACTCCTAGAAACCCACTTCTCTAGGTTACTCAATCGCTCTTCTATACTCAAGACTCTTTACCGTTGCTAGAACTGGTTGCTCTAGGTAATTTAATTGTAGGGTATTCGATTTATACTATAATAGGTTGCTCCCGTGTAAGTTAATACTCATGATTAGTTATAGTCATATTAGAGGGTTTAATCACATATATATACATGTAACAAAAAGGTTGGGGGTGCGAGTATTTTGAGCAAGGTCGAGTGTAGGACTGAGGGTAACTATATAATTGTCCCCAAGGGGCTCGTGAACGTTGTAGTTGATGAGACAAGGATAAGCGGTGTCGACCCTAAGGGGGAACACACGATATACAGAGGGTACACCATTGATGATATCGGTGCAAACGCCTCATTCTATGAGGCAGCACACCTATTCCTAAAAGGCGAGTTGCCCTGCGACGAGGAGTTGAAGGAGATCAAGAAGGCGATAGATACTTGGAGGGGCAAGATCCCGGAGAAGGTGTTGGACGCCCTGAAGCATGTGCCAGCGACCCACCCCATGTATTATGGGATCTATGGGGTATCACTGCTAGGCCAGTTCTTCGCTCCAGAGTGGAGCTATGATCCCGACTTCATATATGACCATGCGATTAGGATAATAGCACAGCTGCCAGTGTTCTTCGCCGCTGGCTGGCATCTGTCAAGGAACGGTACATTACCAAGGCCTGACCCCAGCGAGGATCATGCTTATGACGTGCTCCGCATGATCATAGGGAGGGAGCCTAGTAGGACTGAGGCTAGGGCATTCGAGTCGACACTAGTCCTGTACATGGATCATGGGTTTAACGCTAGCACATTCACCGTGAGAGTGATAGCAAGCACGCTAAGCGACCTTTACAGTGCCGTGGCTGGGGGCATAGCGGCGCTTAAGGGACCCTTGCATGGAGGGGCTAATGAGAAGGCTATGGTAATGTTCCTTGAGGTTAAGGAGAGAGCTGAGAGGGAGGGTAGGAACATCGAGGATGTGATGGAGGAGTACATTAGGGAGAAGCTTGCCCGCAGGGAGAAGATAATGGGGTTCGGCCACAGGGTGTATAAGGTACATGACCCCAGGACAGACGTTGCAGCCCAGTACATCAGGCAGTTGAAGGATGGCGAGATGTGGCTTAGGGTCATCAGGAGGGCTGAGAAGGTTATGAAGGAGGAGAAGAACCTGCCTGCAAACATAGACCTGTATACGGCAATACTCTACTACCAGATGGATATACCGATCCCGATGTACACTCCAATATTCGCTATGGGAAGGGTTGTTGGGTGGAGTAGCCATTACATGGAGCAGGTTGCAAACAACAAGATAATAAGGCCTACCGAGAAGTATGTAGGCCCCACAGGGCTGAAGTATAAGCCCCTTGAGGAGAGGTGCAGGAGGTAGCATCAACCTTTTTTATAAACCCTCCCAAGGAATAATATTTAGACTGGGACAGAATTTATGCTATCCCAGAGCCCTGAACTAGCAGACATACTGTCCGAAGCATTAAACATAAGCAGGAGCAGGGCCTTGACCCTCCTAGAATCCAAGTCCACCAGGGTGATGAAGTATAAGGACCTGAGATATATAACGCTTAGGAGGGATGTGGCTGGCCACTATGAAGGGACGGTAGTACTAATACGTGGAGGCGAGTACAGGGTTGTAGAGGGATACCCACATATAAAACGGGTGCTACTCCTCTCCGTTGCAGTCCCAAGGCACTTTATAGATGAGGTCATAGTAGAGGAGAAGATGGACGGCTATAACGTGCGCGTGGTGGAGTTCGCTGGCAGGATACTTGCATTGACACGAGGTGGATTCATATGTCCATACACGACGCACAAGATCAATATCAAGTATAGGGAGGGGGTGAAGAGGCTACTAGAGGAGCTGGGTGACGAGCCAGTCATAGTGGGGGAGGTCGTGGGAATGGAGAATCCCTACACGAGGTACCACTACCCCGAGGCCCCCGAATGGGACTACTTTATATTCGACCTATACAGGGGCGGCGAGCCTGTCCCTGTGGGAGAGAGGTTAGAGCTCGTCAACAAGCATGGCTTGAAGAGTGTTCCGATACATGGTAGGTTCCATAAGAATGATTGGAGGTCTATAGAGGAGGTTGTTAGGGGGCTTGAGGAGCTGGGTAGAGAGGGTGTGGTGCTGAAGGATCCAGGGTATAGAGTCGAGCCGCTGAAGTATACAACCAGCTATATTAATATCCGTGACATAAGGGAGGGTATGAAGTATCCCTTCGATGAGGGCCACACATTCATATTCCCCAGGGTCCTGAGGCAGATGTTCAAGGCTGTGGAGGAGTCATGGAGCCTTGAGGAGATTAAGAGGGTATCGGCACAGTTAGGGGAGGCGATACTGGTACCTGCAATAGAGAGTATCAAGACCTATATTAATGAGGGCAAGCTCGTGGAGGAATTCATACTAACATTCCACGACCCTGAGGTTCTAGAAGACTTCCTATCATACTCGGCTAGCCTAGGGATACCATTGACTATAGTCTCGATAGATAGAGGGGAGGGCTTGATGAAGGTTAGGATCCAAAAGCCTAAACGGACCCCCGACTACTATAAGCGTATACTAAAGACCGGGATCTCTCCCCTCGACTAGCATGGACAATATGTATAGGCTTATGGAGGCCGCTATAACATCCAGTACTGCACCTGGGTTCCAGCCCCTCGGCCTCCATAGGGAATCCAAGTATTCTAGAGCAGCACGTATTCCCACCTTTTTAGAGTATAGCAGCGCATGTTGTGCCTCGGCCCTGGCTTTCTTGAATGCCCTCATCCCGTATCTCCTTGCTATCAGCGTATCGCCATGGCTTGATAGGATGTGGAGTAGCGCCTTCAGCGCCTTATCCTCTAGGTTGCCCCTAGCCTCCCTCATAGTGTTTAATGCGTTGAGGGTTAGAGGATACCCGGATAGTATCTCTCTGTGGACTAGGTCCCAGCTGTTAGCTCTGAGGATTGCCGTGAAGCTGTCGGGTACACCCTCATCTATGTCCGGGAGGGGTCCTGTATACCTGCCTAGGTGCCTTGGCCTGAATAGTTTGAGGAGCCTATAGTACTCCAATGCCTCATCCCTACCAGTACACTCGATAACCAGCCTGGAGGAGGTCCTCGCGAGCTCCCATGGATCCCTATGCCCGGTAGCCCCATGAGCCGCTGCAATGGGTAGTAGGAGCAGTAGCGTGCCTAATGAGGTATTTACCCTCTTAGGTATTAGCCTCTCATACGCGCTCCTGTATGCCCTCATCCCATACGCTATCGAGCTGGTGCAATCGTCAGAGGAGCGTGTGCAAGTCGTTGAGAGGGCAAGGTCTAGTGGTATTGACGCAATCATATAGGTGAATATGCTCTTATCGGGATGGCGATTCATGCGGGTGACAGCACCTGGCTTAGGATGTAGTAGCGGCTCGATCCTAGCACCTGCACCGAGTATACGTATCACTAGGGGGTCACACATTAGCGGGCCCTGTCAAAAATATTGTGGCTTGGAGAGGGAAATAAGGGCAGATGATAATCACCAATTAATGGCCACGACCTAGATCCTCTCCTCAACCTCGTCAAGCTTCAACAGGTTCCTCTTGTACAGCATCTTCAGTATCTTTAGTGCCTGGCTCCTACTCCTAGTCTTCACAAGTATACCATCTCCAACATCAACTATTATGACGCCCTGCATTAAGACTAGGCTCTTCGCCTCATCCTCGGCTGGTATTACATAGTATCCATGGGGGTCTCTTCTTGAGAGGATCTCTCTGAACAGGTTTAAGGACATTCTGCATCACCAGGCATCATATTATGCATGGTCCAAGATCACTATATATTATAAGGTGTGGAGGCTTATAAACATTTAATTTATACGTGTTAGGGCCTTTAAGATCCCTTATAAATCACCCTGGCTGGGGTCCCACTCCTTATATCGTGCAGGGCCTCCGCTGCTAGTGTCAGGGCCCTCCTAGCATTGCGTGCATACCCGACGCCTGCCTTAAGTTTTACATCGTCTATGTTGACAAGGTCCTCAACTATACTCCTATAATTGCTTGTGGGGAGTACTGCTAGTATATTATCCCCTCCCAGGTACTGGACTATGGAGCCGTATTTCTCTGCCTTCCTGGAGATCTTGTGCAACAGGTCCACAACTATATAATAGGTCTTCGCGGCCCCCATCCGCTTTGTCATGCTTGTTATATTATCTATATCCAGGTGCGCCACTACAACCCCCTCATCCTCGCTGCACTTGCTGAAAGACAATTCACCCGGACCCGTCTTGGCGAGGAGACCCCATGCGGCCAACTCCGCCTCTATCGGGGTTTCCCCGCAGGAGCTCGCCATCCTAACCGGGACTTGGCTATTCTCTGCAACTGACTCAAGTATCTTCTCATGGCTCCTCTTATCGACGTTCGATGATATTAGCATCATGTAGTCATACCTCATCGGCATAACGTGCGCGCCGACCTCTGCGGCCCTCCTCTGGGCTAGCGCGTAGATCTCTGATTGTATTATCTGTATCATCCACTCTCTATCACTGCCGAGGCTCTCAGTCCACTCCCTATACCCTATGAATTCTATCACCGTTAGCCTCGTCATCAATTCCAGACACCTGGGTAGCCACTACTCTACAACCTCTCTAGTGGCACCCTCACCTATGCCGCGCAGCCTTGCTAGTCTCCTAGCCATCTTAACCGCCGACTCGACAGCTCTAGCGGCATACTCCTCTGCCCTCTCTGCTGCCTGTAGTCTAGACGCTCCAGGACCTATAACCCCTAGGCTCACCGGCTTTCCATGCTCAACACCTAGGTCCAGGATCTTCCTGGCCGCCTGGTGTGCAACCACCTCGTCATGCCCCGTCTCGCCCTTGACTACGGCCCCGAGCACTACCACTGCATCGATGTCGCCCCTCTTAACCAGCTCCGCGACTGCGTATGGTGAGTCGAATGTGCCTGGCACTTTGACTATAATCCCTACCTCCACACCCAGGAATGACGCGTGTGATAGCGCTTTCTCAAGCATTATACGTGTCACGTCATAGTTGAACTCTGAAACCACTATGCCTAGCCTAACCACTTCCAGCCTCCTATTTAATCATACAATAGCCCGGTTTAAATCATATAATATTTCCATACATACAAGCTTCATAGTATAGAGGGCAGGTATGATGTGGATTAGCAGGTCTCTATCCTGTGGAGAAACCGCGCGGGGCTGACCTGCCCACTGTAATATGATTTGAAAAACTGTTTGGTTCAATTATTGCATAACCAATAGATTATATAATGGTGTAGAACTAGTATATTGATGGAGTATCAGAAGCAAACTATTGGGGGTGTAATGATATGAGTGAGATAAAACTCAGGGTAGCCGAGGCCTACCCTCGGGATGTGGGTAAGAAGATAGCTAGACTGGGAAAGGATGCCATGGCCAAGCTCGGCGTGTCGACTGGAGACTTCATTCATATAGAGAGTGACGAGGGGGAGACAATAGCAGTTGTATGGCCCCTAAGACCGGGCGATGAATCTGGGATAATCAGGATCGATGGCTACCTGAGAGCGGCGCTTAGAGTCGGTATAGGCGATACAGTATCGGTCAGGAGGGCTGAAAGGGTTGAACCAGCCAGCAAGATTGTATTAGCACCCCTAGAACCTATCAGGTTCGGCAGGGACTTTGTGGAATACGTGAAGGAGCTGTTGGAGAGAAAGCCGCTGACGCGTGGAGAGACTATTATCGTCCCGGTATTTGAGGGGATTCCACTGGTCGTTGTATCTACCCAGCCCGCACAGATGGTATTTGTGACTGATAGGACGGAGATACAGATTAGGGAGAAGCCTGTTAGGGCTGAGGAGGTTGCAAGGGCTAGGAAAGTCCCACGGGTTACATGGGAGGATATAGGGGACCTGGAGGAGGCTAAGGAGAGGATAAGGGAGATAGTAGAGCTGCCCATGAAGCATCCGGAGCTGTTTAAGCACTTGGGCATAGAGCCTCCAAAGGGCATCCTATTATACGGTCCTCCTGGGACGGGTAAGACACTGCTGGCTAAGGCCCTAGCCAATGAGATAGGTGCATACTTCATCACTATCAACGGCCCTGAGATTATGAGTAAGTTCTATGGTGAGAGTGAGCAGAGGCTTAGAGAGATCTTCGAGGAGGCGGAGCAGAATGCCCCGAGCATCATATTCATAGATGAGATAGATGCGATAGCACCCAGGAGGGAGGAGGTCACGGGGGAGGTTGAGAAGAGGGTAGTAGCACAGCTGCTCACACTAATGGATGGACTAAAGGAGAGGGGCAGGGTAATAGTCATAGGTGCAACTAACAGGCCCGACGCCGTAGACCCGGCCCTGAGGAGGACTGGAAGGTTCGACAGGGAGATCGAGATCA
>JALWGG010000134.1 GCA_027013765.1 Acidilobaceae archaeon | reverse complement strand
GAGTATGGGTCCTTCAACCCTCTCCAGCTCAACAACCGTAACACCAAGCGGGTTCGGCCTCCTAGGGCTCCTTGATGCGAATACGCCTATCACCGGAGCATCCTTGGCGTGCCTGGGCTTGTCGAGGAGCCTTACCTCCTCTACCTCGTGCATCCAGAATATTATTATTGCGTGCGAATACTCCTCCAGCCCCCTCAACCCATCCCGGTACTCGTCGAATATTCTTATCTTAGATGTGATCATGTATCGGGACCCGTGCCTCGGCTCTCTCGGGATCCCCTCAACCACTATACCGATTGGTGTTAGCCTAATCTCCATGCTGCTCACACCCTCCACCTCCTGGGTATGGGCCTCCTCTTTAGTAGGCTTGTGATCCATGAGTTAGCCACCGCCTCGGCCCCTCTATCCCCTATATATGTGTACTCCACCCTATCCACCATGATCCTGGCGTTGGCTAGCCTACCCCCAGCATATTCTAGTATGGCCTCTATGGAGTCTTGCGAGGTCCTCGGGAGGCTCTCCGGGTCTCCGCAGGGCCCTAGCCTGCAGGCGTAGCATGATAGCCTGTGGGAGTACATGTTTGAGGAGCAGCTGGCTGGTAGCACTTGCATTCCCAGGCTAGACGCTACCTTGCCTACCAGCTCTTTTACGTCCCTCATTTTGAGTGTGACCTGGTCCCGCGGGCTCCTGGGGTTTCTAGGCATCCTAGCCCTTAACCCGTCCACGTCGACTACCTTGGTTGCTTCTAGCCTCCTCAGTATCCTGTTGGTTACCCGTAGCGATCCGAGCACCACCCTCTTCACGCCTGCACTAGCTGCAAGCGATACCAGTTCCCTGGCCTCCTTATCCGTCACGCCTGGTATTATTGGTCTTAGGAAGAGTGTTGCATTGATCCCTGTGCTTATCAGGTCCCTCATGAACCTTATCCTCTCTAGCGGCGGGCTTGCGCCTGGCTCCAGGAGCCTCCAGTGCTTTATGGTGGTTATGCTAACCAGCACGTCTATATCATCCTCGACGGACTCGACGAACCTGTAGAAGCTCCTGCCGGAGAGCGCTGTTTTCGTTGAAATCTGCGTGGGGTTCCCTAGCCACTCCCTTGTAGCCTCTAGATACTCTAGACTCCTATCAATAGTCTCGGCCTGGAAGGGTTCTGTAACGCTCCCGAACGCAAGCATAGTCCCATGCCTGCCGGGGACTAGGTAGGGGTTGGATGAGAGAGCGTATACAAGCTCCAGCCCGCTTAACGGGTATGGCCTGGGCTTGGCCGGGAACCCCATGTCATATATGTAGCAGTACACACACCCATACCCGCACCCGACACCGGTGTGTATGGTTAAGCCGCACGCTATTGGAGGTCTCCGGGCGTGGCTATCCCTCAGAGCCCTCTCCACGCCGCCCCTGCCTATAATAGCCTCTACCTCCCTCCTAATCTCCTCCTTTCTCCGGACTAGCTCCACTACCAGGCTCCTGGTGACATGTATAGCCATTGGCGGGCACCGGCTCCTGTATAGGAGCTGGTGGTAGCAGTGCATGTATACCTTGTGGTCGAAACTCTAATAAAGAGGGGTGTGGAGGTGGCTGTTATCCCTTCATTAGCTTCTTGAACTCGTCTATAGCCCTTTTAACCTCCTCCACGGCTGTTGGGTCTTCTAGAGTGCTTACATCCCCTATGGGCCTGTCCTCTATCAGTGCTATTAGGATCCTCCTCATTATCTTCCCACTCCTAGTCTTGGGGAGCTTCTTGACGAATAGGATCTTTGCCGGCACCGCTATAGGCCCTATTAGCCTTCTTACAACCTCCCTAAGCTCCTTCTCAAGCTCCTCCGACGGCTCATAGCCTTCCCTTAGAACCACTGCAGCCACGGGTACCTGGCCCTTGACGGGGTCTGGGGCTCCAACTACTGCTGCCTCGCTGACTGCCGGGTGTGTCAATAATGCGTCCTCCAGCTCTATGGTGCCTAGCCTGTGACCTGCCACGTTGAGGACCTCGTCTGCCCTGCCTAGCAGCCAGAAGTAGCCGTCCTCATCCCTAACGGCGTAGTCTGCCGGGTAGTAGATCCATATACCCTTCTCAGGCCTGCTGAACATTGACCAGTAGGTCCTCACATACCTGTCAGGGTCTCCCCAGATCCCCATGAGCATGCCTGGCCAGGGCTCCTTGACCACTAGGAGCCCCTTCTCGCCCGGCTTCACCGGCTCCCCAGTGTAGTCTACCACGTCCGCTACTATCCCGGGGAGCGGGTATGTGGCGCTGCCTGGCTTTAGGGGTACTAGGCTTATTCCTGGTGCTGGGCTTATCATTGCTGCCCCGGTCTCTGTCTGCCACCATGTATCCACTATTGGGGCCTTACCCTTTCCTATCTTCTCATAGTACCACTTCCACACTTCTGGGTTTATCGGCTCCCCCACTGTGCCGAGTATCCTGAGGGTCTCTAGGCTGTGCTTCTCAACCCACTCGTCCCCGTATTTCCTTAGTAGCCTTAGTAGGGTTGGGCTCGTGTAGAATGTTGTAACGTCATACCTGTCTATGATCTCCCAGATCCTGCCGGGGTCCGGGTAGTCGGGTGCGCCTTCATACATTACCTGGGTTACACCATTCATCAGTGGGCCGTATACTATGTATGTGTGCCCGGTTATCCACCCTATATCAGCTGCACACCAGAACACGTCCCCAGGCCTGGGGTCCCAGTTCCACTTGAAGACGTTGTAGACATAGGTCATGTACCCGCCCACGCTATGCATTATACCCTTCGGCTTCCCAGTAGTCCCGCTAGTATACAGGATGAAGAGGACGTCGTCGGCCTTCATGGGCTCGGGCTTGACATACACCCTCTCTGGGGCCTCGTCCAGGAGCTTGTGGTACCATACATCCCTCCCCCCGCTCCATGGCACGGTGTTTCCAGCCCTCTTCACCACTATAACCTTCTCAACCTCTACACCCTTATCCCTGGCGATGGCAACTGCCTGGTCCGCGGACTCCTTGAGGTTTATGACCCTGCCCCTCCTGTAGAACCCGTCCACGGTTACAAGGACCCTGGCCCTGGCATCTATGATCCTGTCTGCCAGGGCTTGGGAGCTGAAGCCTGAGAATACAACGCTATGGATCGCTCCTACCCTCGTCACCGCCAGCATTGTGACGGGTAGCTCTGGGATCATTGGCATGTAGAGTGTTACCGTATCCCCCCTCTTGACCCCTATCAAGTTCCTTAGGGCCCATGCGAGCCTATTCACCTCCCTGTACAGCTCCCTATATGTTATGACCCTCCTATCCCCGGGCTCGCCCTCCCAGTAGTAGGCCGCTTTATTGAATATACTGGATCCAACCCACCTGTCGAGGGCGTTCAGGTTGATATTGGTCTCGCCCCCCTTGAACCACCTATAGAATGGGGGGTTGGACCTGTCAAGGATTATATCCCAGGTCCTGTACCATACCAGCTCCCTGGCCCTCTCATCCCAGAACGCCTCTATATCCTCTATGCTCTTCCTGTAGAAGTCTAGGTAGGCCTCCCTGCCGGGGGTGTACTCTTCCGAGAATGGTAGATGCTCCTCTGGCATGTATTCCACCTTCTAGATCATATTATTATACGTGTACCCATACTTATGATTTACCCAGCCAGATCAAAATAATACATGTAAATATATATTATATTTTTAATAATGATTATTACCGCGGGGACCAGCATACCGATATTAAGGCCCCCAGGGACTCTATGCCTAGGG
>JALWGG010000133.1 GCA_027013765.1 Acidilobaceae archaeon | reverse complement strand
GTATAGTGTTATCGCCGCGTCGATCATGTATGCGTAATCTTCTAGAAAACCTTCAACCTGCTTTCCATCAGGATATACCGTGTGGAGTAGTCCTCCAACCCAGCGTGTCTTAGCTAGCTTATTGTATACCTGTTCTGCAAGGTATAGTACATCTCCCCTATCTGTTGCCATGTATAGCTGTGCCAGAGCTGATACGGTCATTGCATTCCAGCTGGTTACCACCTTCTCGTCCCTATCGGGCCTTGGCTTCCTCTCCCTCCTATACACTCTAAGCCTTGAGAGGAGGTCCTCGACCAGTTCCTCCGCCTGCTTTATCGTGAGCCCGTATTTACCCGCTATCTCTTCTATTGTTAAAGCCATGTATACTATGTTCCTGCCAGTAGGCCTGCCAGTTGCTTCATCCAGATAGTTCCCCTCAGCCTTGAACCCGAATATATTAGCCGCTATGTCAGCATCTGCGCCTAACGCCTCCTCAACCTCGTCTAGAGTGAAGGTGTAGTAGAGGCCCTCGACGCCGTTAGACTCCGCGCTTAGGGCAGATGCGAATCCCTCTCCAACGGTCATGTCCCTGGCTAGGAACTCATATATCCTGTATGCGTATTTCAGGTACCTCTGGCTGCCCATAGCTAGCCCAGCCTCGACTAGCACCTTGATCAGGCTTGCCTGGTCATAGAGCATCTTCTCGAAGTGTGGCAGATGCCAGTATCTATCTGTTGAGTACCTGTGTAAGCCATAGTCCACGTGGTCCCATATACCGCCTCTCAGCATGGAGTCTAGCGTTACCCTAACAATCTCCAGGGGCTCGCCGACTCCGTAGTGGTGGGCGTATCTGGTGAGGAAGAGTAGTGCGTAGTGCATTGGGAACTTGGGCCTCGACCCGAACCCGCCGTATACCCTGTCGAACGAGTTATTATACAGCTTGTATAGCTTCTCGACCTCCTGGCTGCTTAGCAGCTTATCACCTGTCATGGGCTTTATAATACTATCCAGTATAGCCCACGCCCTCTCCGCCACCCTCTCTACAGTGCCTCTATTATTCAGCCAGATCTCCTCTATGGACTTTATGAGCTCTATCAGAGACTCCCTTGGCAGGTATGTGAAAACGTAGAAGGGGCGCCCGTCTGGTAGTGCTACCACATTCAACGGCCAGCCACAGCTTCCTATAGAAACCTGGCAATAAGTCATATAGTATTCATCTATATCTGGCCTTTCCTCCCTATCCACCTTAATGTTTATGAATACCCTGTTCATTAACCTGGCAACCTCTGGGTCGCTGAAGGATTCTCTAGCCATTACATGGCACCAGTGGCAGGTGCTGTATCCTATGGACAAGAATAGGGGCTTGTCTAGGGCTTTGGCCTTGCTTAACGCCTCATCACTCCAGGGGTTCCAGTCTACTGGGTTGCATGCATGCTGTCTAAGGTATAGACTACCCTCCCTATGCAGCTTATTCGGTTTCTTACAATTTACCTGCAAGCCTGGTTGACCCTTTTAGGATGTAATGTAGTCCAGACTTTAATACCGGGTGTAAATATTATTTTATGTATCATTTATTATCTTATCCCGTTATCTATTTCCCCACCCATGCCTCTAGAGCGTTGTATACATGCTTGTATAGGCTTTTAAGGCCCCCCAGGACCTCTGCCCTACGCAAAGCCATGTCAGGGTCGAGCACGTTTATGACGCCCATGTCTATGCTGGTCCTCACGGGGTCAGGGTCTCCTGGTTTGAATTGTTCTGGAATCCTTCTGAGGGGTTTGCCTGCCAGTTCGTCGAATACTCTTGCCATTGCTACTATTTGGTTTTTATCCAAGGCATTGAGGTCTAGGGCTGGTAGTAGTCTCCAGTGGGTTATCTTAAGGCTGCTCCAGGGGCCTTCCGTTTCGCCCCTGCTTGCTAGTATAGTTAGCAGGCCCCATGTGCTATTCAACCATAGCACTAGGGCTTTCTCAGCTTCCCATATGATATTGCCGGCCTTCAGGCGGGCAGTGTAGAATATGTTTGATAGTAGCTGTGTGTTGGAGTGTAGGACTAGTGCGTGTGAAGTATTCCATCTTATCCTGTCTGGTAGTAGTATCCTGCCGCTGAAGCTGTTATAGAGGGCATCCCCGCGAGGCGTTTTTGGCGTTGCATATGTATTGGGTTTAACCCCCATCATAGTCCTCAGCTCTTCGCCCCCTCCATACAGTATGGGGTATCGCGTCCTCCCTCCCACAATTTTGAAGTTGTCGTGGAATTGGTGCCGGTCCACGCCTATTGATTCTGTGATCATGCCTAGCCTTGTCATTGGGATCCTGATGCTGACCCTTCCCAGAGCTATCTTGCCCTCTCCCAGTAGGTCGTGTATGACCTTAACTAGGCTTGGGTCTGGCATTGGCGTTAGCCTGTTCCAGTTATCAATATTGCTGAGCAATCTCCTCCTGCCCGCCTTGTAGGCTATCCATTTCCTATCAACCCCTAGACAGCAAGATGGGTTCTCCCTAACGGCCTCCATTATATCCTCGGCAAGCATCAACGCCTTGAGGACTGTTTCAGGCTTCTCCAGCAGGTTTATGAATATTGTATCCTCATCACTTCTATGGTTATCCACGCGCTTAGCAATTATCAAGGCCTCGCTCAGAGATGAGCCCTCGGAGAAGCTGTATCCCCTCCTTGGGTCGCTACTCACTATTACATACTTCACTAGGAACCTCGATGCCAGCAGGGTCCTGGCCAGGAACCACGACACCCCCGACAAGATGCTCCTAGGCAAAACGAATGCAATAACACCGCCCTCGCCGACATATTTATGAGCTAGATGGAGGAAGGGCAGGCCCTTCCCGGCGTGTCCAATATCCAGTAGGCGTTCTAACCCAGTAGCCCTCCCCTCTACAACGCCCCTAAGCACTTCTGGGAGCTCTGGGCCAAGCTCTACGGCTATCTGTAAAAGTTCCCTCTGTATCCTGCGCCTCAGCCTGTTATAGGATCTGTGGAGGACCCCCTTAAGGTCCTCATCCTCTATGAAGCCGAATAATCCTCCTTTAATGTATTTGGGCCTGCCTGTAGCCCTTGTGAATGGAGGATTCATTATAATTATATCGAATCTATCTAGTAACTCAGGCATGCCCTCAGACACTCTATTAGTAGTATCCTGCATGTTTACCTCATTGAGTAGCTCCAGCGAGCCTAGCCAAGCCCCTCCTTGACCTGGCACGGCTCCTAGGCGCATCAAGTATATGTTCCTCTTGGCCGTTGGCCTAGGGCTTATTAGTGAGAGGTTTGCCAAAGCTATTTCCACGGCATACTCCAGGGCATCTACCCCGTATAGGCCATCCTCTATTAGCCTCCTCCCCAGGCCCTCCAGATCTAGGTCTAGGCCATGATAGTATTTGAGGACCGCCGCTATCCTATAGAGGATGCTGTATGACGCTGTCAGGAGTATTCCGCTTCCGCATGCAAAATCAGCTATTCTAATCCTTGCAATACGCCTGGCAAGCCCCATGGCATCTCCTTGATTCATGTTTTCTATATTCGTCTCATCCAGGCCTAGGCCATGGTTTATTGCTAGGTATGCTAGCAGGTATGCCGCTGTGGTCTCTGTGTAGTATGTTGCGGATCTCTTCTTAAGGGTTATATCGCCAGCAAGCTCTCGGTATAGCCTACCAGCTAGGTCCCTCCTCAGAGGGTTACTTCTAGCCGCGATCCTGGTTCCAAGGTCTACTAGTACTCCTACTTTTTCATCAGC
>JALWGG010000132.1 GCA_027013765.1 Acidilobaceae archaeon | reverse complement strand
CGCTTCTACTGATAGCCGGGGTCACATTAACCCTCGGATTCGCGTTGACTGCATTATACATAGCAAGCTTCCTATTCACAAGGATAAACCCATTCGCTATAGTAGTGGTTTATGCTGGAAGCTTCATAGCCGTATGGGGGCTGCTAAACCTTATGGGCAAGGAGCCGATGATCGGGGGGAGGGCCACGTCTAGCATACTCTTCCCCGTAATGGGGCTCCAGTGCAGCCTCCCATTCCTTATACTAGCAATGACATCCATAGCAGCGGAGCCTCTAAACGTTGTAGCCACCGGGATCGCATTCGCCCTAGGCTACTCACTGCCATACGTTGCATCGGCATACGGGGCCAGGCAGCTGGCGTCGAGGATCCTCAAGGCCACAAGCTCCCCGTTGGCACTTAGGATACAGGGCCTGATACTACTCGGTGCAGGTATATATTTAATTGTAGAGACATATAGTCTGGGACTTGTGAATCTAGGCTGAGGGGGGTGCAAGCCGTGGTATCCACCAGGATCCTGGTCCCACTGGTTATACTGGTGGTAGTCATAGGATTGGGTATCGGATATTACCTGTCAACCGGGGGCGGTGGCCTAGAGTTCAAGGATGGTTATGCTGTAGCGCTCCCAATGGGTGGAGGAGCATTCATGACTATTCATAACGGGTACAAGACCACGGTATGCCTTGTTAAGGCGGAGATGCCCGATAACCCTGAGGCCGTGGTGGAGCTCCACCAGACCGTTGTAGACCAGAGGGGGGTTGCCAGGATGGAGCCTGTGGACAAGATATGTGCAGGCCCCGGGGAGGACCTTGTCTTAAAGCATGGAGGATACCATGTAATGATCATGAATACAAAGCTGGAGCCGGGGACCACGATCAAACTAGTGCTTACGTTCGACAACGGAGATGTAATGACTGTAGAGCTCCCGGTAAAAGCTAAGGGCGAAAGCTAAAATGATACCCCCATCTAGAGGCCCTTTCAGTACCCCTCTTGGAGGCCTAACTATCAGGACTATGCCCTTTTAGGCCCTCCTCTCCCTAACTCTTCCAAGGATCCTCCTCTCCATAACCGATGCGAGTATCCAGAGGAATCCCAGGCCTAGGAGGGCTAGTGTGAGTGCTATAATCATCTTGTAGTCGAGATGCCTGATCTCGATGGAGATTATCTCCCTAAGCACCGCTATCATTGCAGCCTCAATAACGATCCTCAGAGGGAGGAACCGGCTAAGTATAGCTGTTATCAGTGTCCTAAGTATGTCTATTGACAGTACAAGCAGTAGTGTCAAGTCTAGTATATGGAGTATTTCTGTCTTATCAAGCTCCGGCTCCCCTAGTATGTTGAGGACTAGCTTGATCAGCTTGACGCTGGAGACGAGAACTAACAGGATTATTGTTACCGCTAGAAGCCCTTCAAGGACCTCAATCAGAAGCGTAGCCTTGGACCTCCTCGGGATCACACCATGACCCCACTAGTATTAGTGTGTGATTGAACAGTATTTAGCCACTCCCAATGTTAAACCCGGATTACCTTGGTCAATACATCTACAATATACCCGGTGCACACACATGCAATACAATGGAGAATACAGGGAGTGTAGGTGGGAGGCTATAGCAATGGTATATAGCATATTCCTAACTATATCCCTGAGAAACAGGCCCGCATAACCCCCGGGGGAGGGCAAGCGCTACTATACAACTAAGAATAATACATTAGAAGTAGAATTGAAAAACTCAACACTATACATATAATATCTAGAGAATATATTGCATAGCAGAGATGAAAACCCATCCTCATAACCCATAAGAACCCTCCGAGAGAGCCACAATATGGGGCTGAAGGGTGTACAACAGGCTGGAGGAGCTCCGGGGCAAGAAGGTCCTAGTCTTCGGCGCGGGGGGAGGAGGGGATGTACTGGGAGCATACATACTCTACACCAAGCTACGCAGCCTAGGCGCAGACCCGGTTATAGGAAGCGTTGTATGGGAGAGATATGTAATAGACCCGGTACCAGGCCCCATCCCCCTGGAGGCCACTGAGGGAGTGATAAAATCCTGGGGCGGTGCAGCACTCGTGGACGGGTCGCTGGTTGCATACAGGGAGGGGAGGAGGGTTAAGCCACAACTATCAAGGCTACTAGAGGCCACGGGGCTAGAAGGGTTATACATAGACCTATCGAAGGGGGCTGAAGGCGTATACCGGGGGGTTAAGAATGCGATGGAGGACCTCGGGATAGAGGTTGTTATAGGGCTAGACACGGGGGGAGACATAATAGCCCGGGGATGTGAGGACGGCCTCCGGAGCCCCCTGGCAGATGCCATAAGCCTCAACGTGCTTGCAAGGCTAAACGGGCTCCTAGCAATACTAGGCCCGGGGGCCGATGGGGAGCTTGAGGACCTCCAGGTACTGGAATACATAGCCAAGATCGCGTCAAACAACGGGTTAATAGGGATCTACGGGCTGAACAAGATAGAATTCAACACAGCCCTAGGAGTGGCTGATGCAGTAGTAAGTGAGGCCAGCAAGATACCATTAAAGGGGTTCCAAGGATTCTATGGGGTGGCAAGGATAAGAGGCGGCACGAGGAAGGTCAGGGTGAGCCCGGTATCGGCAACAATATACATACTAGACCCGGCCAAGGCGTCAGACCACACACCACTCCCCCAACTAGTAGGGGGGACTAGGAGCATAGAGGAGGCGAGGAGGAGGCTTAACTCCAGATGCATCTACACGGAGCTAGACCTAGAAGAGGACCTCTACCAGATGAAGCCAGGCAGCACCAGCAGGCCTATGAGCATAGATGAGATATACCATGAGGGCCGGAGGAGGCTCCTCATGGAGGGATGCAAACCCAACTGCTAGGCAGTCTCCTCATACACCTGCTTACCCACAAGCTTACCCATACTCCTAGCCTCACTCACAAGGTCCTCAAGACCCTCAACCCTCTCAAGTATATAGGATAGCATCTCCTCAACCTGCCTATACCGGCCCTCAAGCATTGTCAACTTCATCCTATACTCCCTCTCAAGCCTCTCAATCCTATTAGAAAGGTGCACAAGGGCCTTGTCATCAACTCCACCTCCAGTGAACCCCTTATCCAAGCCCATCTTGATATACAGCTTTATCAAGTCAGTAACCTGGATCCCCAGCTCCCCGGCCCTCCTCTTCAACTCCCTATACGTCCCATCCGGCAGAGACAGGTGGACAGTAGGCAATATGTCTTCCCCCATAAAGAGTAATACTAAAACAACCCTAATAAACTATTCGGATACCAGTCTTTTCCTATAAACAAGAATAATGAACACGGAAGACGACAGTACTTAAACCCAGACAAGACTCTATAAAGATGAATAACGGTGGAGCAGATGCGTGTAGTCTCATTCAAGATAGAAGAGGAATTGCTAGACATGCTAGAGGAATACGCCAGGAGGAGGAATATAACCAAGAGCGAGATAATCAGGAGGGCACTAAAACAGTACATAATGAGCCACGAAGACAAGCCATTCATCACGAAACGAATAAAAATATACACCTAAACCCAAACCATAAACAATTGGATGAGGACCCGCTGTCCAGGCCGACAGGAGATGAGGCCAAGAGGCAGGGTAAACCGACACGATAAAGGAGATGATGAGGATAGCGGACTAGGCAAGGGAACCCATAGAATGGGGATGCCTTAGGATCAACCAGCTGAACCCCTAAAGCCAGCCCATTATAAATATATAGATTATAAAGAATCCGATTTTAGAATAAA
>JALWGG010000131.1 GCA_027013765.1 Acidilobaceae archaeon | reverse complement strand
GTATTTTAGCTACTACAACCCTTCTCGCCGACCCTGCCCCCCTCCCTGACGGCATATTCTACTACCTCCTCTATGGAGGACCTAGCCATACTCCTCGCCTCTTCACTGCTTGCAGCCGATGCCAGGGCCCTAACCTCTATTACAGGCTCCTCTAGCTCATGCCCCTTAGGATGGGACTTAAGGTATACCCTAGGATGCCTCTTTGCGGCACTCCTTATGGCTGGCGCAAGGCTGGATTCGGGCACACCCTTAAGTATTGCATAACACTCAGCAACCGCCACCCCCGGCCCCCTCTCCTTGAGGACCGGCTCCACATACCTCTCAAACATAGACTTCATCTCAGACGGGACGCCTGGGAGAGAGAATATCATAGAGCCTCCATAAGCCAACATGACGCCTGGAGCCGCTCCCACGGGGTTTGGTATAGGCTTTGCCCCCTCAGGGATATAAGCCATCTTGATCCTGTCGCTTGTCAACTCCATATTCCTCTTTGAATAGAACTCCTTAACCATTTCATAGGCAGCCTTATCCAGGACGAGCCTAGCCCCTATAGCCTTAGCCACTCCTTCGAGCGTTAGATCATCATATGTGGGGCCTAGGCCTCCTGTTGTTATGACTACCCCCGCCCTTGCTATAGCCCTGCCCACCTCCTCTGAAATGTCATCGACCCTGTCAGGGACCGTTATAATCCTCTCGACAGAGTATCCAAGCAATGTCAATTTTGACCCTAGCCACGCAGCATTGGTATTCACTATCCTGCCTATGAGGACCTCATTCCCAACAGTTATTATCCAGGCTGTATGCTCGCCTCCCAACATGCGCCACCCAGAGGGCTCCGTGGTTCACATATCTAGAGGGCGATTATAACTAGCTAAGCGTATTAAATCCCTAGGCGTCCAGTAGTATTCCACTGGAGGGAGGATAAGGTAATGGTAAGAGCATGGTTCAAGAACTATCTAGACGCCTGGAGGAGGATACTTGTACTAGCCAGGAGGCCTGATGAAGAGGAGTTCAGACTCCTAGCCAAACTCAACTTCCTGGGATTCACCGTTGTAGGAGGAATAGCATACATAATACACCTAGTATATGTATTGTTGACCACTTGAGGTGTAACCATGAGCGAAGACAACTCAAAGAAAGAGCCTAGGAAGGCTAGGCCGATCTTCTATGCACTAGCAGTAACTGGAGGGACCGAGGAGAGAGTCGCAATCCTGCTGGCAGAGAGGACAAGGAGCATGGGGCTGGATATAAGGAGCATACTAGTCTCACCAAAAGTAAAGAGATACGTTGTAGTAGAGGTTGGAAACCCCAACGACTTCTTCCTACTAATAAGAGGGGTCAAGAACATAAAGCGGAGGAGGCCTATCAAGCTCAATCCAAAAGACGCAATTAGCCTAGTGGTACTAGAGAGCGAGGCGCCAAAGCTTGAGAGGGGTCAGATAGTAGAGGTTACCGGCGGGCCCTTCAAGGGGATGAAGGGTAGGATTGTAGAAGTTTATGAGACACGTGGAGAGGTCGACATGACACTACTCGAATCCGACTTCAGGATGGTTGTAACAATCCCGATAGACCAGGTTAAACCTGTTGAGGAGGAGTAGATAGTTTACGGGACTTGGATCCTACTCCTCCTTTTCCCACTCCTCCTCATACTTGGCTAGAACCGCGTCGTAGAGGCCCTCTTCAACCTCCTTAGTAACCTGCTTTGCATCCTTCCCGTCAACAGTTATACCTATACTCCTGGCAGAACCCAGTATAGTCTTCACACCAGCCTTCAGAGTCTTTGCAAGTAGCTGAGGCTTCTTTTGAAGCGTTATCTCAACTATCTTCTCAAACGGCAAGTCCCCAATCTTCTGATGCATTGGATCACCGCTCGGCTCCTTTGCACCCACAGCCTTGAGGAGTAGTGCCGTTGTGGTCGGTATCCCTACCTCTATCCTATACTTCTTAGTCTTAGCATCAACTATAATCTTCACCGGTATAGTCATCCCCTCGAACTGCTTAGTCTTCTCATTTATCTCATCAACCACCTGTTTAACATTAAGGCCAAGCTGGCTGAGCATGGGGCCCAATGGCGGGCCCGGCCTCGCATTACCACCCTCAATCTGGACAGTGACCACTTTCTCCGCCACATCCATCCACCGTTGAGTCTGGAGGATGCAAGCCGGGTTTAATAGGCTTCATATGCTGCGAAGCCATTATAAATCCCCGAATATGCTGGTACTCGTGGACTCCACCCTTGACGGGTGGAGGAGGGCCTGTGGCCCGCCGTGGGGAGTGGTTGAAGTGCAGGTAGTTGAAGAGAGATTGGTTGAGGCGGTTAAGGAAGCGTTAAGGCTGGGTAAGCCTAGGAGGTTCAAGCAATCACTAGACCTTATAGTAGTGTTGAAGGACGTCGATTTGAAGAGTCCTGAGGGTAGGATAAGAGAGATAGTATACCTGCCACACAAACCCACTAAGGAGCCTAAGATATGTGTTGTAGCAGAGGGCGACATGGCACTAAAAGCAAGAGAGATGGGGCTTGAGGTGCTAGGCAGGGAGGACCTAGCAAAGCTTAGAGGTAATAGGAAGCTGGCCAAGAAGATCGCTAAGAGGTGTGACTGGGTCCTGGTGCGCGCTGACCTTATGGGCATGGCTGGAGGAACGCTAGGACCAGCTCTAGGCCCCAGGGGTAAGGCACCCACGCCAGTACCTCCAGCAGCTAATATCGAGGATGTGGTTGAGAGGTTCAAGAGAGCTGTATGGCTCAGGACAAGGAACCAGCCACAAGTAATGGTAAAGGTTGGCGACGAGGATATGAGGCCTGAGGAGATCGCCGAAAACATAAAGACGATCCTCCAAGTCCTCCAGGACAAATACGGCGCCCAGAAAATCGCCAGGGTGTACCTAAAGAAGACCATGGGAATACCTGTACAGGTACACGTGTAGACGGGGGTGTAGGTGATGGCCATGCTTGGTATAAGGAGGGAACGAAGGATACCTGAATGGAAGAGGAAGGTTGTAGAGGACCTTGTAGACCTATTCAGAAAGTATCCTGTAGTTGGAATAGCGGATCTAACAGGCATGCCCACGAAACAGCTCCAACTAATTAGGAAGAAGTTCAGAAGACGAGTAGTATTCAAGGTGGCGAAGAAAAACCTTATACTAAGGGCAGTAGAGGAGGCAGGACTCGATAAGAAGCTGTTCGAGGAATACATCAAAGGAAGCCCGATGCTATTATTCACAAACCTAAACCCATTCAAGCTGGCTAGGATGATCGAGTCCGAGAAGGTGCCTATACCAGCAAAGCCTGGGCAGGTGGCTGACAAAGAAATCGTGATCCCCGAAGGCGATACCGGCATACAGCCAGGCCCCATGCTAAGCGTCTTTGGGAAACTCAAGATACCCTATGAGATAAGGAAGGGCACCGTATACGTGAAGAAGGATACAGTTGCAGCCAAGCCCGGAGATGTAATAAGCCCGGACCTGGCAAGCCTCCTACAGCAGCTAGGCATAATGCCATTCGAGATCGGGATCAAGATAGCGGCAGTATATGACGATGGAGTCATGATACCCAGAGAGGACCTCCTAATTGATATAGACGAGTTCAAGACCCAAGTCATGGAAGCTGGCAGGGAAGCCCTAGAGGTAGCCGCTGAGCTGGTATTCGCCGAAGTACCTGAGGCTGTAGAAACGGCCCTCGCGAGGGCCGCCAGGGCACTAGCAATAGTCGCTGGCGAGACAGGGTTCCTGACCCCAGACGTTGCAGAATACACCATAAACAAGGCCGTCATGGAGGAGCTAGCAG
>JALWGG010000130.1 GCA_027013765.1 Acidilobaceae archaeon | reverse complement strand
AACCAGTTGCAGTCTCTTATAATACCCAATATGCGCATAGGCTATCTTGAGTTTGCTGCCGTTTGGTGGTGTGAGGGCACGGGTATGGGGAGGTGCCCACAGTGTACCCATGCGCCGTGGGGCTCAGATACGGGCTAGGAGCTATCGACTGGGAGAAGAAGGACTACATAGGGTGGAGCGCCCTCAGGGCATGCAGGCGTGAGGGCGCAAGGTGGGTCAGGGTAGGCCTGGTTATGAAGAAGGAGGATGCGCGGGTTATACCGAGGCAGGGTTATAGGATAAGCGTTGAGGGGGTGGATATAGGGTGGGTCACCAGCGGCACGTTCAGCCCAGTCATAAGGAGGGGGGTCGGGCAGGCCTATATAGATCCGAGGTATGACATAGAGGGTATGACCGTGGAGGTCCATGTAAGGGATAGGAGGGCCAAGGCGAAGATCCAAGGGTTCCCCCTGATACCCAGGAGATAAGGTAACAGTATATATTGTGGCATTTAGACCTTTAACCACGTTTACAGTCCCCCGGTGCGGATAATGGCTACAACGTTTCAGGGGAGCTCCACGTTCATCAAGGCACTCCCGATAATGGCCTCAGCATTCATAGCACTAGCCATAGGTGGGGTTATAGGGGTCTCATACATAGCGACGCTCTCAGGCCACCCAGCCCGGGGGCCATTTGAGGGCATGACCAGATTATACGGGAGCCACTGGTACCTCATGCTACTTGGATTCACTAATGCCCTGATAAGCGCGGAGCTACTAACACTATTATCCATGGAGTGGTCCCGGAGGGTCGCTCCCAGGCATATTATAGTGGTGTACCTGGCGTTATACTGGCTGGGCGTAGTAACGTATATGATGGGAGTATACAGGGTAGCCCTAGTCCTGGCCTCAGGCTCAATGCTGGTTGTAGCATACCATACCTGGAGGACCCTCCTATCGCGTAGCTGGATAGGCCTTCCACCCACACACTACAACTACCTACTAACGCTGACCCCCATAATATCAGCGATACTAATACTATACTGGCTTGCATCCCCCCTACTGGGAGCCCCGAGGTATATGCTGAGCATAGCTATGCTCATACTACCAGTAGCAGCAATCCTCGCAGTAGAGTCGAGGGACATACCACTGCTACTCGGAATACCCCCAGGCAAGAGCTTGGCCTTGAGGAGTAGGGGGTT
Organism: Acidilobaceae archaeon; assembly: GCA_027013765.1. Taxonomy (GTDB): domain Archaea; phylum Thermoproteota; class Thermoprotei_A; order Sulfolobales; family Acidilobaceae; genus S012-22. Next base: position 2,620 of record JALWGG010000130.1, on the reverse strand, counting down.
GAGGGCTAGGGCTACAATAGCGTATGCCACAGCCGTTATAGGGATCCTGCTAGCTTCCGCGGGATACAATATGGCAGGTGGGGTACTCATAGTAATCAGCGGTGTCATGGGGGCGGCCAGCGTCTCTCTAATAAGTGCTATTGAGGCGGGTAGCAAGGCTATACCACTAGCTGTCAGAAGGCACGTTGGGGCCCATACAGCATTATCGTTCTCCTGGCTAATACTCGCTGGCGTCCTCGCGGTGCTCGCGGACGCAGGAATGCTGGAGCTGAACCTCAGAGACGCTCTTACCCACTTATTAACCCTGGGATTCATGTTCAACGTGATCATGGGGATTGACGCTATACTACTATATGGACATGCGGGGATAAGCCTTAGTGAGACACCCCCTCCACAGCCATACCCGGGAATCCTGCTTAATATTGGTATAGCCTTGAGACTATTATATGACATGGGAATACTTACAATGTATAGCGGGGTATTCAGCGGCTTGCTAACGGGAATCGCGATATTAATCTTCTATATAAGGAATCTAAGGAATATAAGGAGGATTCGGAAAAGGAAGGCTGCAGGAGCTTGAAGTGGATTGTGTTATGCAATACATACTTCAAAAACTCAATATTATAATAAATATATATTTAATAATGTCAAAACATACAATTATTAACCATCGGCAGACACCACTAATATTCAAGTACAGAGGGAGTCCTGTATGAAGGGTATGAGCCTAAAGGTGCTAGGCATACTACTCATGCTAGTACTACAAGCCTCCTGGGGTATAGCATATAGCCAACCACCAGGAGCATGGTTCACGGTATTCGGGGGAGCCGAATATGAGGCTGTAACAGGGGTCTCCGCAATGTCCCCTAACAACGTATTCGCCTCAGGAGGCACTAACTCGACAACGGAGCCCGGAGACCTGAGCGACGGCTTTATAGTAATGCACGACGGTAACGGGGGGATCGCGTGGGGAAGGCTCATTGACCTCAGTAATATCGATTTCGCCACCAGGCTACAATCGTCTGGAGGCCTTGTATATGTAACCGGGCATACAAACTCTGGGAGCGGGACCCCGGATATGAATGTGTTCCTCGCAGCATTCACACCCTCAGGAAGCACCTCCTGGTTCTATGTCTATAATAATAGCCCGTTATACCAGGATTTCGCGATGGACGTATATGTCGATGGCGTGATGTATACATACATTGTAGGGTATACCGTGGACCCGCTTACAGGGTTATCAGATGTATTATTGTTAAAGGTGTTCTCATCCAACGCTAGTGTGGTCTGGGCTATAAGGATAGGCGAACCACTGATAAATGAGACCGGGTTCGGGGTTGTGGCGGACCCTACAGGGATATACATAGTGGGCTCCACGAACACCACGGGACTCACGCTTGGGATTCCCCCAAACGATATCAACCTGCTGGTGATGAAGGTCTACCATAACGGGACCATCGCCTGGTTCAGGGTGTTGAACCTATCCATCGTGGATTACGGGTTCAAGACTGTGCTGGACCCCCACGGGTACCTATACATAGTTGGGGAGGCCAGGGAGGACCTCTACGGGAATGATATAGTGCTAGGCAAATTCTCGGCGAGCGACGGTTCACTGGTATATCTTAAGAGGATTCATTACTGGAGGTTTGATGAAGGCTTCGACATAGCCTATTATAACAATAGCATCTACATAGCTGGGGCCGGCTACCCGGTATATCCCCTGAAGAGTCTCTATGAGATCTACGCACTCAGCCTATGGGATAATGGGTCTCTGAAGTGGTTCGCGAAGATCGGTGGTCCAGATATGGATCAGGGTGCCGCAATCGACGTCTATAACGGGCTGGTATACCTGGGAGGCTTCACGGCTTCATGGGGTGCAGGGGCCATCGACTCGTTCACAATGCTACTAAACACGGGGTACAGTGAATACGGGTGGTGCAACCCGCGTCTTGGCGTCGTTAACCTTGAGCTAGTAGGCAATGCCACGGTGTATAATGCAACGTATGACGAGCCTCCCTATGACCCCCTGGTTGATGGTGTCCCAGCCATGCCAATACTTGTCGATACCGGTGTTAGGGACTGGAGTCCTAGCCTGGAGACGACTTGCATGTATCCTGTTGTAGGGGGTGAAGCGGTTATAGAGGATAACTGGTACAGCCTGCCTGTTACAGGTATACTGGCAGCGGCTTTAGTCCTGCTGATCCTGGCTAGGATCCTTCGGAGCTAGCCTCCCCGCCCTCGGCTTTTTCAGCCTCCTCCGGGTATTCTACCTCTACTGTTATCCTGAGCTTCTTTGGCTTGACGTATAGGTATACGTCTCGTGACAGGAGTTGGAGCCTGCTATCAAGGTCTCTCAGTCCTAGCACGTCGCTTGGCAGCACGATCTCCGCCTCATCCCCCGCCTTAACGGTTACTGGCTCCGTGTTGAGCCACCTCTTTGCTAGGTAGCCTAGCTTCTCCTCGTCATTCTCCAGCTTCTTGAGGACCTCTAGCTCTATCTTCAGCTTCTTACCGGCTAGGGGGTGGTTGAAGTCTACGTAGGCGAATCTCTCGGTCATCCTCACGATCCTGCCTACCCTACCGCCTACCTCAACCTCTTGCCCTACCCTGGGAACTATAT
>JALWGG010000129.1:2186-3800 GCA_027013765.1 Acidilobaceae archaeon | reverse complement strand
GTACCATACCGGGTGTCTCCTATTTATTTCGTCTATGTTTATGAATCCTGGGTCGCCGCTGTCCCATGCTCCTTGTACTATCTTGTTGAAGAGTTCTCTAGCCTTCACGGTCTTCACAATGGCGTTCTCGTTCTTGGCTATTGCTAGGGCCTCGTTTAGTGTTACTATTGCGGATTCCTCTAGTGGTATGGATCCTCCAGCCTCCTCCAGCTCCTTTATTATGTATTCCTGGACCCACTCGTCCTGCATGTAGTGCCTGGCCCTCACCATGGCGTATTGCCTTGAATCCTTCCTTCCCGAGAGGTCGGTTTTTCTGGGGTTTATCAGGTACCATTCTAGGTCGCTTGCAACCCTGTAGAAGAAGTCGTCGTAGAATGCCACGCTTATGTTGAAGTTCTGCAGGTGGACATCCTTGAGGCTCCCCGTCTTGCTTACTATGAACTTCTCTATGTCGGCGTGCCATACATGCATTATGCCCATGTTGGCTCCACGCCTCTTCCCACCCTGCTTCACTACATCCGTCGCCACGTCGAATAGCTTCATGAAGCTTAATGGGCCGCTTGATAGGCCCCCGCTACTGGCTACCACATCATTCTCCGGCCTTAGCTCTGAGAAGTCGAATCCCGTCCCGCCGCCGTGCTGGTGTATCAGGGCTTGGGCCCTTAGAGAGTCCATTATTCCCTCCCCCTCGGGGGTTGTCATGGAGTCTCTTACGGGTATGACGAAGCATGCTGAGAGTATTCCTAGCCTTGTGCCAGCGTTCATGAGTGTGGGGGTGTTTGGCATGAATCTCCTTGTCGACATTAGGTTGTAGAATTCCTCTTCAAGCCTCTCAACCTCCTCCCGGCTGGCTCCATACCTCTCCTCTACCCTGGCTATCGCTCTAGCAACGCGCCTGAATAGCATCTGGGGGGTCTCCCTGTACCTCCATGTCTCCGGGTCCTTTAGGAGGTATCTTGCCTCTAGTACCTTTATGGCGTTGAACGTGAGGTCCAGGTCCCTCTCGTGGAAGTCCCTCCATGACCCCTTGCCGTAGACGTCGTTGTAGAGATGGGCTAGCTCATACCTCTTGGCCGCCTCGAACCACCTGCTATCGGATACACCCTTTATGACCATGAGCCTCTCGACCTTGTCCGCTATAGTCGCCGTGTACACCTCCCCGCTATCCCCGATCTCCCTGAGGACCTCCCCTAGGAACTCGTCGACGCGGTCCCCCAGGCCTGCGCCGCTCAACGCCTTGTATATGGAGGTCCTCAGCTTGCCAGCATCAAACTGCTCTACCCTTCCATCCCTCTTTATGACCCTCAACGCCGCCCACCATATAACTGGTACTCCTTATATAGTTGCCAACGTGAATTAGAGGCTGGGCACAGTGATATCCGGATGCTATCAACACCCACCGCCCCAGGCGGCGACCCTGCATTGTTGTAGTATGCCTCCTGCAAGACTTCTAGGGCTATGATGGGTATTACCGTTGCCCCGGCACCCCTGGGGTTACACTCCTATAAGCCCCAAATCAAGGGGTAGCCACAATAATACCCATGAGAATCTATGCACGGTACTGATTATTAGGCGTGGGGGCCCTACCATGGCTATTGGGTGTCTGAGGCTCGG
>JALWGG010000129.1:0-2176 GCA_027013765.1 Acidilobaceae archaeon | reverse complement strand
GAGGGACAGGTTCGACCTAGACCAGTTTGTAGGGGAGGTCCTCTCCATACTCTATCCAAGGCTTGGCCTGGACTATGTGGGGGTCGGCGAGGACCTCCTTGCAGAGGTCCTCACACCCATAATAGGCGACATGGTGGATTCAAGGTCTACTAAGCCCAAGCCGGAGCAGGTCTCGTCAAGGCTTGAGAAGTCCAGGAGCTATATATACAAGGCCGTTGCGGTCCTATTGATAGAGAGGCTGGACGAGTATAGCCAGGAGCAGTTGGAATTCATTGTATCAAATGCCGGGGAGGCCGCTGGTAGGGCGGCGCCGAAGCTCTATAGAGCCGCGTCCAGGCTAGGGCTAGACCATATAGTTGATGCGTTACGGCATCTATGGAGGCTCTATGGGAGGCCCATGCCCGTCAAGTGCCCTAGGTGCATGTTCGACTCCCTGACGCCGGACCTTGAGTGCATAGTATGCGGTGCCAGGGTGGGGGAGGAGGAGGTTAAGAGTGTGATAGGGTTCGAGAGGCTACTTAGGGAGTATGCGGAGGCCGCCGATAAGGGGGTTGTGAGGGAGGTCCTCGCCGCGGGATACGTCTACTATGACGGGGAGATCCACCCGCCGAGCACAAGGCCAGCCTCCGGCTACACACTGCAACTATACCTAAACAGGAGTGAGAGGATGGAGCTTGAGAGGATCCTGAGCCGGGGAGGGTAGCCCGTTTTTAGGCTGTATAGCGGGAGTATGGATATGGTGTCAAGCAGTGGCTGAGGTCGAGGTTGCAGGGATCAGGTTCACCGTCAGGGAGGACCTCCGCTACACTGACACTGACGAGTGGGTCAGGATCGAGGATGGAGTTGCAACTGTCGGGATAACGGATTACGCGCAGAAGAAGCTGAGGGATATAGTGAGCGTGGAGCTCCCCGAGGAGAGGGCCTATAAGAGGGGGGAGGTGGCCGCCGTCGTGGAGTCGATAAAGGCCACCGGAGAGGTGTACGCCCCCCTGGACGGGGAGGTTGTGGAGGTGAATGAGAGGCTCCTAGACGAGCCCGAACTAGTAAACGCGGACCCATACGGGGATGGGTGGATATTCAAGATGAAGCCCAGCAACCCGGCCCAGGTAGAGGACCTCCTATCACCCGAGGCCTATATAGAGTCCGTGAAGAGGAGGGAGGGTGCGTAGGAGGAGTTGGGTGAATACTACTACGCCATACTATCCGGGGAGCACCCATGCATGCCGCTCGAAGAATTGAAGGCGATACTAGAAGTCGAGGCAGGCCGCTACAAGATACACGCGGTCCATGAGGGTATAGCGGTCTTCACGGCACAACTCGGGAACCCGCCAGTAGTCGCCGAGAGGGCTGGGTGGGTCAGGGAGGTCGGCGTGGTCCTCGGATGGGCGGAGTCCACCATAGACGGGGTAAGGAGGCTGGCAGTCGAGACTTCTAGGAGGATAGGCACGGGCACCGTATGGGTGGACCCCTGGAGGTTCAAGGGCTACTCGCCCCAGGCCAGGGAGGACCTCGTCAGGAGGATCTTCATAGAGGAGCTTAGGAGGGCGGGGATAACCCATGGCAAGGGTGGCAAGGTCCTCAGAGTATTCATAACGGAGGGGATAGCGGTCGCGGGGATCCTATTAGGCTCCAGGCCCAAGGGGTTCCACCAGAGGAGGCCTAGGATGAGGCCCTTCTTCAAGCCAGGCCCCCTGAGCCCCGAGCTCTCAAGGGTCATGGTAAACATGTCTAGGCTAAGGCGTGGGTCATCCTTCCTAGACCCCTTCTGCGGCACCGGGGGATTCGCATTGGAGGCGATGCTTATTGGCGCTGGCAAGGTCCTCTGCGGCGATATTGACCCCAGCATGGTCTGGGGGTCATCAGTGAACCTCGGGAGGTATGGCTGTAGCTCTTGCATGGTGTTCAGGCACAACGCGGCCAGGATGCCCCTGGATGATGGTGCCGCTGACGCCATAGCAACGGACCCCCCCTACGGCAGGTCGACGACCACCTCCAGGATGGGTTATAGGGGCGTTATGAGGGGGTTCCTACCCGAGGCGTATCGCGTGTTGAAGGCTGGCGGCTACCTAGTGTTCGCCGGCCCCTACAGGGAGGAGCCTTGGAGGCTCGCGGAGGAGGCCGGGTTCAGGGTGGTGTCCAGGTTCCACATGTATGTCCATTCAAGCCTCACCAGGGA
>JALWGG010000128.1:7159-12068 GCA_027013765.1 Acidilobaceae archaeon | reverse complement strand
GAGGAGAGGCTCCTCAAAGAGATAAAACGTGGAGTAGCAAGAAGAGCGGAGAAGAGAATAAAGAGTGGAGCCAATGGTTAATACTAAACATCTCATCCTGCATCATCGACTTGTTAACCACTCTTAAAAACTCGACAATCGCGTCAAGAAGGGTAGAGGAGATGATAAAAGTGGAGCTAGTAGTTGATACCAACATAATATTCTCCGCGCTCATAGGGATGAAGACAAAGGACACCCTGTCAGTGGCCTTAATAAGAGTGAAACTGCACACAGTAGCCGAACTATTAGAAGAACTTGAAGAGCATTGGAATAAAATTCTCAAATACACACGCTTACCAACACAGCTGCTAAACAAGTTCTATAACACAATAATAAACACAATAACAATACACACAATAGACATGATACCAGTCGAAATCATAGAAAGAGCAAAGGAACTTGTTAAGGATGTGGATCCTAATGACTGGCCATTTGTGGCTCTAGCCATGTTTCTCGACGCCCCACTTTGGACGGGTGATCATGGATTACTAAAGCTGTCTACGCAGACTGGTTTCAAGCACTTCACAGCAGTAGATACCGAGGGCGTGGAGATGCTCCTAAGGGAGAAACCACTGGAGAGTGTGAAGGAAAGAATGAGGGAGAAATACGATCGAGATAATAGAAGCTCACGAGTAGAGTAATTAACATTAGGAGAAACGATGACTAGGATTGTAACTACAAAGGACTTTTACTGGGAATCGGCGAGATGCATACCAGCTCTGAGTATCAGCATTTTAATTAGATATAGCTAGAATCCATCACTGACTAGGTGCGATCCTACTGGTAGCTTGTATCATAGCTTACCGATGCCATGACTCCTTGCAGCCATGAAGGTTCCAGGTAAGTCCAGGGGGACTATACTGTTCCGGAGCCTTCGTGTAAGTTAGAGCCCCCACTCTAGTCACCAGATGGAGGGCTTACATCTCCACTATCTATGTAGATCGTGTTGCCGCCCTTTCTCTTCAGTTTCTTGAGGAGTCTAAGCGCTCTTCTCCTATAGCCTGTATATGCTTCCCTCCTGTTCCTTGCTGGGGCCCCGGTTATCCATGTGTGTACTGCTATAATCGTTATCGATCCCCCAGCGTTCTCCACCTCCCTCCTAATGTATTCTAGGTCGTCGAGGACCTCCCAGGGTTCTACTAGTGGGATCTCGATTATTGCCTCCTCCGTTCCACGCCTCCTATCCAGCCCATACACTACAACGGCGCTCCATTTGCTTGCGAACGACTCTACTAGGCTTGTCAGGAGCCCAGTGATCCTGTTGGGCTTGTACTCGCTTAGGCCAGCCTCCTCCACTAACTCACCCATCCTGTCGAGGTCCATTATTATGAGGGTGCCCATGACTGGGTGGGTCAGTGTGAGACTAGGCCTGTCACCTCCTCCATCTATGGCTGCCCGCTTCTTCATCCCTGAGTCCAGTGGGTGGGGTGAGGGTAATATAGGTTGGCTGGCATGGGATACTGTATATACATGCTTATTAGTAGGCTTTATATATTAACAAGGGTATTTTAAAGTATGGTGTTAACATGACGAATAATGATGACGAGAGAACATTCAATAATAGGTATCCTCCACCTGAACATAAAATAGAGAATATAGTTGCTACAGTTATTCTAGATCATCCTCTAGACCTTAATCTAATAGAGACTAGGATACCAGACGTCGACTATAACCCGGACCAGTTCCCAGGCCTAGTTTACAGGCTCCACACGCCCAAAGTCACAGCATTAATCTTCAAGTCTGGGAAGATGGTGATAACGGGTTCGAAGAGCGTTAAAGAGCTGGTAAGCTCGGTAAAGAAGATACTGAAATCGCTCATAGACCACGGGATAGAGATCAGGGGTAGGCCGCAGATCCAGATACAGAACATAGTCGCGTCAGCAAACCTACACGTATATATAGACCTGGAGAAGGCGGCCTTCGTGCTTGAGAGGAGCATGTATGAGCCGGAGCAGTTCCCAGGACTAATATACAGGATGGATAAGCCTAGAGTAGTCCTACTGATATTCAGCAGCGGTAAAATGGTCATAACAGGGGCCAAGAGGGAGGAGGAGGTCGCTGAAGCAGTAAACACGATCTATGAAATCCTGAAGGAGAGCAGCTGCATACTAGGACCAGCGGATTAACGTGCTACACAACTCCTGGACTAGTAGACGCCCAGTATTATTTATATGGTGATGCTAGGGAGGTCATGTTTCGTGACGGCTGGTACAATACTATCCTTATTACTTAACTTAAATATTACCTTAGCATCCAAGCCTGAACATGGTGCCTGGGTTGAAGCTGTTCGAGTATGAGGCTAAGAGCCTCTTGTCAAAGTATGGAGTAGAGGTCCCACCCTCGGTACTCGTCAGGAAGGGTGAGGACGTCAGGGCTAAGATCAGGGACGCAGGCCTAGAGCCTCCCGTAGTGGTGAAGGCACAGGTCCTAGTTGCTGGCAGGGGGAAGGCTGGAGGTATTAAGCTAGTTAAGACAATCGATGAAGCGGTTAGCGTTGCAGAGAAGCTGTTTGAGACCCCTATTAAGGGCGTCATACCCCGGCTGGTGCTTATAGAGAAGGCTATTCCACATGATACCGAGTTGTACACGGCTATAGTTATAGATAGGAGCGAGAGGAGGCCAGTAGTGCTTGCAAGCAGGTATGGCGGGATGGATATAGAGGAGATAGCCAGGGAGAAGCCCGAGAGTATTGTGAGGAGGTTCATAGACCCTTATACAGGGTTGAAGGGGTATGAGGCTAGGCTGATCGGGAAGAAGATAGGGTTGAGCGGGAAGACTCTCGCAAGCTTCGCATCATTCCTACAAGCACTATATAGGGTCTTCACAGAGTATGACGGGGAGCTCGCGGAGAGCAACCCCCTCGCAGTGGTAGGGGACAAGGTGATCCCACTGGACGCGAGGCTGATAGTGGATGACAATGCATTATACAGGCATCCAGAGCTCGCTGGCGACAGGATCGAGGAGAGTGGTGAATACACAGAGTGGGAGGTGAAGGCTAGGAGGCAGGGCCTCACGTTTGTAGAGCTGGATGGTGACATAGGGATAATCAGTAATGGCGCAGGACTCACAATGACCACTATGGACCTAGTCCTGGAATACGGGGGTAGGCCGGCCAACTTCCTAGATATAGGTGGAGGAGCCAGGGCTGACCTTGTAAAGAAGGCCGTCGGATTCCTCCTAGAATATCCGAAGGCTAAGAAGATATTCATAAATATATTTGGAGGGATAACCCGGGGGGACGAGGTGGCTAAGGGCATAGTTGCAGCGCTCAGCGAGCTAGGCGAGATAGGCAAGCCAATAATAGTCAGGCTAGCTGGGACTAATGAGGAGGAGGGGAGAAGGATCCTAAAGGAGGCTGGCATAGAGGCATACACGGACCCAATAGAGGCAGTTAGGAAGGTGGTTGAAGCTTAGGAGGTGGGTATGGATGGCTATCCTGGTGGGCGAGGATACAAGGGTAATAGTCCAGGGGATCACGGGTAGAGAGGGCTCATTCCATACAAGACTCATGCTGGAATACGGGACAAAGGTGGTGGCAGGAGTAACCCCCGGCAAGGGCGGAATGGAGGTGCATGGAGTCCCGGTATATGACACCATGGAGGAGGCGGTGGAGGCCCATCCAGAGGCTAACACCTCCATAATATTCGTTCCAGCACGCTTCGCCGCCGACGCCGTCTATGAAGCCGTTGATGCTGGTATGAGGCTTGTAGTGGTCATAACTGAGGGTATACCAGTACACGAGTCGCTTAGGTTCGTCAACTACGCTAAGAGCAGGGGGACAACCATAATCGGGCCAAACTGCCCAGGAGTAATCTCTCCCGGCAAGGCAAAGGTAGGGATATTGCCAGGCCACGTATTCAAGCCCGGCAACGTAGCAATAATATCCAGGAGCGGGACCCTGACGTATGAGGTGGCATACGCCCTTACAAAGAACGGCATAGGCCAGAGCACGGTAATCGGCATAGGAGGGGACCCAGTAATAGGAACAAGCTTCACAGAAGCCCTAAAACTCCTTGAAGAGGACGACGAGACTAAGGCAATCGTGCTGCTGGGGGAGATCGGAGGTGATATGGAGGAGAGGGCTGCAGCCATGGTTAAGAGGGGAGAGGTGTCGAAGCCGATAGTCGCATTCATAGCAGGACGCACTGCCCCGCCGGGGAAGAGGATGGGCCACGCCGGGGCAATAATAATGATGGGAACAGGTACATACAAGGGCAAAGTCGAGGCTCTAGAGAGTGCGGGAATCAAGGTTGCGAGAATGCCATTTGATATACCAAAGCTTGTAGCCGACCTGCTAACGTAGCCTCCTCCGCCTCCTACTCTGATACTCCTCACTAGTCCCCTCAACTATAACCTCATAGAGCACTGCGCTCTTCTTCCCGGGACTGGGCCTGAGGAGCCTGCCTAGCCTCTGTAGGAACTGTCTCGATGAGCCTGTCCCCGATACCAGGATCCCGACATTAGCGTCAGGTATATCCAGTCCTTCATCACCAACAGTAGTCACTACAAGGATCCCTTTATCCATGGACTTGAACCGTTCCAGAGCGCGGAACCTATCTCTGCCATCCATGTCTCCATGCAGTATAACCCCGTTGACGCGCTTAGCGATCTCCTCGGCTTGCTTCTTATACTGTGTGAATATTATGACTTTGTTCCCCTTCTCAGCCTCCCTCTTAGCCAGCTTCTCAACCTCCCTTAGCTTGGTCTCGCTCATCTGGATTATGCTCCTCATCTCTGCGTGCCTCCTCAGGGCCTCGATTGCCGTAGGATCCCCCTTCTTAGCGGCTTCAAGGACTTCTTGGAATGTCCTTCCGCGTGCGAGTGCCTGGTACTCCCTCCTGAGCTTTTCATATCTATCCTTCTCGTACCC
>JALWGG010000128.1:0-7149 GCA_027013765.1 Acidilobaceae archaeon | reverse complement strand
CCCTTGAGCCTGACCTTGACTGTTATGATCTTGTAGGGGGCCAGGTATCCCTTTCTGGCCAGCTCTCCTGGGGTTGAATGGTATACTATTCCTCCTATGAGAGGGAATATCTCCTCGTGCTTCCCATCCTCCCGCTCGATGGTTGCTGAGAGGCCCATCCTGTAGGGTGCGGGCATCCTCGTCGCTATCACCCTGAACTTGTCCGCTGGGAGGTGGTGGGCCTCGTCTATTACTAGGAGCGAGAACATGGGTGCGAATAGCTTGACCTTCTTGAAGGCGGTCTGGTAGGTGGTCACTGTTATGGGGGCTATCCTCTTCTCATCCCCGTAATACGCCCCCACCAGGCCATCAGCGTCGGTGAACCTCTTTATGGAGTCGATCCACTGCTTTACATGCTCCTTGGTATACACTACCACCAGCGTGTAGACGCTGGCTTCAACCATGCCAGCTATAGCTACAACAGTCTTCCCTGCCCCTGTAGGCAGTGCAATTACCCCCAGCCTGTTATTCCTCTTCCATGCCTCCAATGCCTCCTCCTGGTAGGGCCTCAGCTTCCCTAGGAAGCTTATCTTCCTCGGGATCTTCTTGTTGAGAAGGTTGATTCTGTCATCCACAGTTAGCCCCTGGGATTGGAATAGCTCTACTAGCCTCCTGTATAGGTGGGCTGGCGCCTTGTATGCCCTCTCACCCCTGTCATATGGAAGGTATATGCCTAGCTTGGATAGGATAGGCTTCAGGTACATGTCTGACTTGATCCTGAGTAGCCCGTCATCGTGGAGGTATATCTGCACAGTTGATTCCTTGACAGCCAATCCATGGATCTTCTCCAGGTCCTCGGGATCAACACCGTCAATCTCAGAGAGCTTCCTATAAACGTCTATCATCTTCAAGTCGCTCCTCCACATCTTGACGGGATCGATCTCGAAGTAGGAGCATCCACCCCTCCGCCCAACGTATTCTGAGAATTCTAGGAGCTCCTTGAAGGTGTCATTATTAATCCATTTACATACCTTGAACTGGATCCGCTCCTTACTAGAATACAACCCCACTACCCACCCCTAATTCTAAAGGCCCTGGGAACTATAGGGGTTTCCACGCCAAGCTTTCTAACGGCCTCCCTAACACGTGTAGGAGGATCTGGTGGGATGACGAGCTCTATGCAGTCGCCCTCAAGAATAGCCCTGGATACCTCTGGCCAATCACTATACGCCCTCAACTGCTCCGCCAGGGCGCTGCCGCATCCCCGTATACGGAGTGTTAGGACCACTATGCAGTCCGTGGATATGAAGCCTTCAATATATACTTCAAATCCATCGCTTTCAATTAAGATGTCTACAAAGTCGTGCTCTTGGAGTGTTAGGAAGTCGAAGAGAAGCTTGAACTCGCCCTCGTCAATTTCTAGAACGTCTTCAATGCAGGGCCCGGCTCCAGGCGTGGGTTCCATTTCATCCATATATGCGTTCATCTCTTAAAACCCTCATCATAGCCGGGCCCGTTATAGATTAAATATTGCTCAGGGTTAAGATATGGCTATGGTTATACAAGCATCAGGTCCTTGTACTCCTCTAGAGCCTCAACGCTTTTCCTAATGTCCGAGAATAGCCTCGACGCCTCCTCCACGTCCTGGACATCAACCTTCAGCTTCCCCCTCCTCTCAGCTATAGTCATGGCCGGCTCTAGAAGTTGTATGGCGTAACGGAGGCTCCTCTCAACACCTATATCTGCCAGCCTCTCTAGCGCGTCGTCCGTCAGCGGCACCTCCTCCTCGTCTGCACGTATACGTATAATCTCCCTTATCTCATCCCTTGTATATGGCCTAGTTATTATTATTAGTAGCCTATCTAGAAGGTCCCGGGGCATCCCGTGCGGCGATTCTATATCAGTACCCCTTATCTTGGTTATGCCGCGGTTCGTGGCCAGTATTATTATCGGGGCAAAGTCGCTCTCCATCGCCTTGGTGATGAAAGAGTATGACTCAAGGTCTAGCAGGTGTGCATCATCTATAAACAAGACGCCGGGGACCAGCTCAGCCTTCCGCTCGTCCAGGAGCTTCTTAACCATTTCATCTGTACGCTGCCTCACTTCGTCGCTTATCTCCCTCTCAGCCGATAACACGCCTAGGAGGCTTATGAAAGCCGCCCTCTGGAGGGCTATGCTAACGTCTATGTCGTGGAGGGAGAGGATCCTGGTTATCTCCTTAACCTTCTCTATAGGCCCCTTAGGCTTCTCTATCTGCCTCTCCCCTCCTATATCAAATATCCTCCCTCCCCAGCCCTTGGCCCTGCCTAGCTTCCTAACGATCCCCTCATCAGCATCTATAATTATCACATCACCCTTCTTCACGTTCAGCTTTAATAGCTGCTCGGCGATCTCCGGCCCCGCGCTGAACCGTTTAGACTCGCTGGTGGTCTCAAGCTCCAGCTCTGCTCCAGCTATTATTGGGTATGGCGATAGCGGGCTCCTGCGCCTTATGAACTTTAGATAGGTCACAACACCCTCATATACCCGCCTCTCCTCCCTGATCCTGACTCCTATAGACCTTCGGACAGCCTGCATGAGGACCTCGCTCTTCTTCTTTTCAACACTATAAATCTCGCTAGCGTTTAACGCGACGAAAGGCGTATCCTGCCCCAGCTCCCTCGCTATAGCTATCGCAATCGCAGTCTTCCCCGTCCCCGGTGGGCCAGCGATTAGTATCCCCCTTCCACCTAGCTTGCCCTTCTTTATCATATCAACAATGATCCCGGCAGCCTCCCTAGCCTCCTCCTGACCTACTAGCCCTCCCGCGATCTTCCTGGCCCTCCCGTTTTCGTCTAGCCCAAGGCCCGTTATGTGGCTATGTATCGATGCAATCGCGGCTCCTGTTAGGGATACCTTCACCTCCTCCACTTCCCCATTCACCATAGTATAATGTATCCATGTTATACCCTAAGATATCCTTAACTGTAAACTAAATAATAATTATACATTATAAATTATATAAATTGGTAGTGGATGTGTATGGAAACTTTTATCAAATCCACCAGGCCAAGATACTAGCTAGGTGCAGAATTAGTGCTAGAAGGGATCAAGAAAGCCGTTCAGAAATTCGTCAAGGGAGGAGGCACATACCAGAAGGCTGTGCAAGAGGTTGTAAAGGACCTCCAGAAAGAGCTGATCAAGGCTGATGTGAATGTAAGGCTAGTATTCGATCTAACCAAGAGGATCAGGGAGAGGGCAATCAAGGAAGAACCACCGCCAGGCGCGAGTAGGAGGGACTGGTTCATAAAGATAGTATATGAGGAGCTGACCAAGCTATTCGGGGGAGAGGAGGAGCCGGATATAAGGCCTAAGAAGACCCCATGGGTTATAGTCCTGCTAGGCGTTCAGGGCTCGGGCAAAACAACCACAGCGGGTAAACTAGCATACTATTATTCAAGAATGAATTACAAGGTAGGATTAGTGGCAGCCGACACATATAGGCCAGGGGCATATGACCAGTTGAGGACCTTGGCACTGGCAACCGGTGCATTATTCTATGGTGAGAGGGAGGGTGACTCTATAGAGATAGCTAGGAAGGGGGTTGAAGAGCTGAAGAAGAGGGGGGCAGAGCTAATAATCATAGACACGGCTGGCAGGCACGGTTATGGGGGAGAGAAGGCCCTACTGGAGGAGATGAAGGCGATCATCGAAAAAGTAAAGCCAGACGAGGTCATACTAGTCCTAGACGCCTCGATAGGCCAGAAAGCCTATGAGCTGGCATCAAACTTCCATAAAGCAGCCCCAATAGGCTCCATAATAGTTACAAAGATGGACGGGTCCGCCAGGGGAGGCGGGATCCTATCAGCAGTAGCAGCTACGGGAGCCAAGATAAAATTCATCGGGACGGGCGAGAAGATCGATGAGATCGAGCCGTTCAGGCCCCCCAGGTTCGTCGCAAGGATCCTAGGCCTAGGAGACCTTGAATCACTCCTAGAAAGGATTAGGAGCCTGGAAGAGGCTCAAAACCTGGAAAAGATCTCGGAGGACATGCTAAAGGGGAAGATAACGATGAGGACCTTATACAGGCAGCTTAAAGCAATGAGGAAGATGGGCCCCCTAGGGAAGATCCTGCAGATGCTACCCGGAGTAGGGCTACTCTCAAGCCTAGACGAGGAGAAGCTCAAGTTAGGCGAGGAGAAGATAGACAAGTGGCTAGCCATAATAGAGAGCATGACCTATGAGGAGCTGGACAACCCAGAAATAATTGATAGGAGGAGGATGCGCAGGATCGCTATGGGTGCCGGGGCTAGGATTGAAGACGTCAAGGAGCTCCTAACATACTATAAGAACATGAAGACCCTGATGAAGAGGTTGAAACGCGATAAGAGAATACTAAAGAGGCTAGGCATACAGTGAGGAGAATACACATACTACTAGGGAGTTATAATACCAGGACCATCGCCCACTTCATAGTATCATCACTACTAATATCACACGGCGTTAGGAGGAATGCCGAGGCATGGATCCAGGTCAAAGATAAACTACTAGTCGTGGAGGGAGGCAGAGTAAGACACCTAAGGCCAGACCTAGTAAGCGCAGAGTCATGGGTCAAGGCTGTATTATATAAGGGAAAGGCAGATAGGCTGGGTGCAACTATTTCAACCCTTGACCAAGCCGATATGATTGATAATAAGCATTGTGTAGATACCTCTAACAGATTACAGGTTAACATAGCCCATAACAAGGTAGCAGCATTTATTTATGGCAACTATAAGGATGAGCAATGCACAGGCTACATAGGGCTAGGTGCCGACTTGTTCATCGGATTTAGACCGGCACTCATCAACATAATCCTAGATAGACTACAAGAGGGTTTACCAGTATTATAGTATTATAACCTGAATGAACCAGAAATTTTAAAAAGTGCCCGTGTAAATCTAGAGTATGACTAGCTGCTCCTTATTCTTATGATCTTGGGTTTACCCATTATAATCCAGTACTCCACGTTTACTCCTGAGGATAGCCTTTCTGCTAGCGCAGGATCGTCTGTAGGCTTCTCAACCTCGAAGGTCTCGAACGTCTCAAGATCCATGAGCTGAACCGAGTCACCCATGTCGGCAAGTACTTGCGCTAGCCTCTTCTCGATTACAGGTACCTGAACCCGAGTATCTACGGGAGCTACAAGAGTCTTCTTCTGCCCGCTAAAGACTCCAATAGCAACTACATGAGCCTTAGCACTCCCATGCTTACCAGTCTTAGCCCTAGAGATCTCAACTATACGGCAAGGCTCTCCATCAATCACTATGTATGAGCCCTTCTTCAACTCCCCTAGAGATGCATAGTTTACACTCATCCTAGACACGCCCCCATATGCCACGGTATCTACCCGGGATTTATAAGGATAAAATTAAAGCTTAACCTGCCGCGCTGGAAAGCTGCCTGGATTCACTCTCCTTCACAAGCTCCCTTACACGGCTCCTAACTATGGGGCCTAGGGGTTCTCCGTGGATCCTGGCTGTCATCCTACAGAAGGAGCACACCTCCGTGCTGGATAGGAGGCCGCAGTATCTACATGACTGCACCCTGTATTCCCTTCTAGGTAGGTCCCTTATCCTCTTGGCCATGTTACGTAGCATCATTATCTTCATTCCAGGCTTTTTCTCCTCTACCTCATTCAGTTTAACCTTGAGAATCTGCTCAAGCGATTCATGGTTCACGTGCGGACACTCGTCATGGATGAATGGTACTCCTAGCAGGAAGGCGTATAGGAAGGATTCTTTTTCATACACCTCATACAAGGGCCTTATTCTACCCACTGCAATACCCTGTATGTTCTCGGTTTTCGGCCCCAACTTGTCCAGATACTCTAGATCCTGTGTTATGAATGACTTCATACTATAAACTGCAAGGTCATCCGCATTATGACCTAATGCAACAGCGTCAGCCCCCAGTTCCACTGCGACAGCATTTATCAGATACCTCTTGACGAGTCCACACACGCTGCAAACGGGGCGTCTAAGCCTTCTTGCAAGCTCCGGTATGGTGTATCCTATAAGGTCCTTAACGTTTAATATAATAAGGGGTATTCTAAGCATCTTAGCAGCTTCCGTTGAGGCTCTCAGGCTTTTTTCGGAGTATTCGCCTATACCTAAGTTAATGTGTAGTGCATAGAGTTTGAGCTGATACTCCTTGGAAAGCCTTGATAACGCCATTAGCAGGGCTGCACTGTCTTTACCCCCGGATACGGATACAAGTACCTTCGATCCCTTGCTCAGGAGTTTGTATCTTTTAATGCTTCTCCTAACCTTATTCTCAACAAATTCTATGTAGTGCTCTCTACATAAATATCTACGTTGATATCTAATATAAGCCACAGCATCCCTGCCGCATATGCTGCACTTAGCCACCGCTTAGCACCCTCACAATAACGATCTCGTCGTCCTCCTTAACCCTGTAATCCTCGGGGACAGGGCTTCCATTGACTAGGACTACTGCAGATTCAGTATTGAATCCAGCAGCCTTTAGCAACTCCTCCACGGATATGCCGCTATCAACCGTTAACTCCTTGTTGTCAGGTATCACCCTTGCCTTGGCCATTCCATGCCTCCTAATTTTTATTGTGGGTTACCTGATGTTTAATATCATTAACATATAGCGTATAGCACCGAGATTTAAATTAGTGTGGGTAGACTAGATATTAGCCAGCTCCATCTTCGACGCTTAATATCTACTATTAATAATGTTATTAGCAGGGTGCCGCCTTTGAGAAAGGTTGCAATTGTCGGTATAGGTCATGGGAAATTCGGGGTTAGAAACGATGTTAACATTGCAGAGATGGCCTGGGAGGCAATAAAGGAGGCCCTAGATGACGCTGGAATCACGCAAAAGGATGTAGACTACGTTGTATATGGCCATGCTGGTGGGTGGAGCAGCGAGCCCATGACCCCGATAGTTGTAAACGAGTATGCAGGCCTGAATCCTAAGGGAGCGCTAAGGGTTGAGGCCGCGTGCGCCACCGGCACCGCGGCTATTAAGACTGCCCACGACGCTGTTGCAAGCGGCCAGGCCGATATAGCGCTTGTAGTTGGAGTAGAGAAGATGAATGAAAGCCCAACACCCACGGTGGTTGAATTCATTGGGAGGGCTGGAAACTATTTCTGGGAGTTCGAGGACTTCGGCCTAACATTT
>JALWGG010000127.1 GCA_027013765.1 Acidilobaceae archaeon | reverse complement strand
AAAAGAATCCTTGAGACGGGCGAGGAGAGGGTGGTGGTGAAGGGTGGCGCGTAGCTGGCTCGAATTCAAGACGGACGCCTGGGTACAGTGGTGCCCAGGATGTGGAGACTTCGGTATACTAAACGCCTTCCATAGAGCACTGGCAGAGCTCGATATAGACCCCTCAAACCTGGTACCGGTAGGAGGTATAGGCTGCAGCGGCAGGATAACATACTATGTTAAAGGGTCCAACATGCATGCACTACACGGTAGAGCAATACCGCTGGCGAGCGGAGTTAAACTAGCAAACCCCCACCTAACAGTGGTTGTAGCAGGTGGCGACGGCGACCTGCTGGGGATAGGGGCTGGCCACTTCGTCGCAGCAGGCAGGAGGAACCTCGACATAACTATAATACTTCATGACAATGCTGTATACGGCCTGACAAAGGGACAAGCAGCACCTACACTACCAAGCTGGTGGCAGACAAAGGCCCTGGCAGGCCCGAATCTCCAGGACAACCTAAACCCACTCCTACTAGCATTCGCCTCAGGATACACGTTCATAGCAAGGGGCTACGCCTACCATACAAACCAGCTAAAAGAACTGATAAAGGAGGCAATAAGGCACAAAGGCACCGCGCTAGTAGACATACTGCAGCCATGTCCAACATATAATAATATAATGACGAATAAATGGTATGAAGAGCGGATCTACTACATCCAGGACGAAGATCCCGACTGGAACCCGGTAATAACCAATGACCTGGACTTCAAGGAGAAGGCCCCGGTGATCCTAGAGAAGATGGTGGAGTGGGGAGACAGGATCCCGTTGGGGATATTCTACAAGGATATCCGTAAAGACACCTTCGAGATGAGGCTTGAGAAGGTCATGCCAGGATACCTTTCAAACCCTCCAGCGACTAGGCCTATCGATGTTGATGGGAAGCCGATAGCAGACCCATGGATCGTATTCAGGGATAGGATAGTAAGGAAGCCCGGGTAGCGGGTCTACCCCTTCCTCTTCTTTATAAAATCCTCCATGCGTTTCTTTGCATACCCGGTCAATACTAGTAGTGAGAGCCTGTCTATCAGGCTATGGGCTCTCTCTATGCCGCCTAGGGTCTCTATCCTGAACAGTTTGACTAGCTCGCCTGGTATGGTGGAGAGCCTCTCAACGGCATTATATATTGCCTTGTCAAGCATATCCGCCTCCACAACCTCATCTATGATCCCCAGCCTTTGGGCATCTTCAACGCTTAGCCTATCCCCTGTCAATGCAAGCCTTCTAGCGACTCTACCCCCAACCACATTAACTCCAACAGATAGGAGGATGGGGGGTAGGAGGCCTATACCAGCCTCCGGATAGGATATCCAGGCCCCCTTGACAGCTATTACATAATCCATCAAGAACAGGATCTCGGCTCCGCCTCCTACAGCTATCCCATTTACCCCTGCGATCAAAGGTTTCCCACAATTAACTAGTTCGAGCAACGCGCTCCTTAAAGAGTTGAAGAACCTAGTTGACTCCTCAGGCGTTGATAGGGCGTGCATCTCTAATATGTCGTCACCTGCGCTAAATGCCCTTCCTCTACCAGTTAGGACAAGAGCTTTATACCCTCCACTACAAGCCTTACTGGCATGCTCCCTAAGCAGCCTCCACGAGTCTAGATTTAACGCATTCAACTTCTCAGGGCGATTAAAAACAATGAAGTATATATTATCGTGAACATAGCTTATCACAGGCCCACGATCCATAGCTCGCACCCCAGGAGACGGGCACAATATTATTAGTCTAGCTACCATGATAAAATATATCCGATGAATTCCTTTAAGTCCAGGGAATCTTAAGGGAAGACTTATAAGAGTTGCAGGGCATAACACCTATGGCCGTGCGAATAAGAGAGGTGTGAGCGGGGATGAAGTTTTGCCCCAAGTGTGGAGGCATAATGTTGCCGGTGAAAGAAGAGGGAAGAGTAGTGCTCAGATGCCAGAGATGCGGATATGTAATAGTACCAGACAAGAAGGAGCTGGAAACATATAAGAACATTGCAAAGCCTGGCGAGAAGGCTAAAGTCATATCAACTAAAGTCGTGTCAAAGGCTAGAAGAGCTAGAGCCAACAAGGAGGAGCTAGAACAGGCTAGAGAGGACTATTATGAATTCGTTCTAGAACAAATAGGCGAATATGGCGAATAATATTATATAAAAATAGAACCATTATAACTATAAACATAATAATCATTAAAGATGCCGAGGAGGGGCTAGCAAGGGATGCCTAGAAAGATTCTAGTCATTACAATTGACATAACCAATAGGCAGGGCGCTATGAATTTACAACGACTCCTAGACACGCTTGACCGGCTAGGTGTAAGAGCAACCTTCTATATGCCAGGCTATATCATAGAGCAGCATGAAAAAATCATAAAGCGTATAACAAGCAGCAAGCACGAAGTTGGAGTATCTGGCTACAGCGGCAAGAGGCTAGATAAGATGGCTACTACAGAAGCAGTAAACGACATTGCTATGGGAATAGCCGTCTTAAGCAGATACACCAAGCCCAAATCCTTTAGAGCCCCATATATGAAGCTTCCAAGACAGATACTATGCAGGCTACCAGCAATGGGACTAGACATAGATTCAAGCGTTAGCCAAGGGATTGTCGGCTTGAGAAAAAGAGTAGTACATCTGGAGTGTGGAGTAGTAAGGGTGGCGGTGACCAAGACAGGAATAGACCTTCTATCCAGAATGCCCTCAGTAAATAGAGGAATAGAGGTTTACAGGATAAACCTTGAAACATTCAAGGAAGAAGCATCTCTAGAGAGATTCTCAAAGACCGTGCTAGAGCACCTATCACGGGGATATGAGGCACTAACAATAAGTGAAGCGGTAGACACGGTCATAAGAGTTCCTCCAACTATTACCTAAACCTAGCGATAGACAAGTTAAAAATAAAATAAGAGGGAAAAAATAATTTAAAATAGTATCCTATGCGCCCTTAGAGCCCGCGTGATTAGGTCTGGCACGTCGTCCCCTACAACTGATAATATGCTCTCCACTACAATGCGCTTCCCGTAGATCTGTGCAAGATCCTTTGCATGGCTCGTCAATCTACTCTTTGAGAGTGTCGCTACAACTATGCAGTCGCCGCCTAGCTCCGGGCTCTCACTGGGCGTCACCGGGATTCCCGAGTAGTTCTCGATCAATGATGCAAGCCTCCATACATCGTCCTGCTCCTCCCTGTAGGTGCCCGAAGATTTCCTATATAATAGTATGACTTCTTTGCATCCATTCCTTGATACTATTCCTGATATCTTGTATGATACATATTCCAGTGGCAACTTTCCTAGTAGTAATGCTTTTGTCTCCTTTATTATATCTAGTGTTTTGGTTACATATGGCGTTTTAAATAATGCTAATAGGTATACCATATCGTTCTGTGTGGGCCTTTCTTTACTCTTTATGAATTCGCTTATTGCTGTGAATTTTAAATCAATCCTGTTTAACTCTTTTTCTAGTTTTTTTAGTGTTTTATTTAACTCTTTTTCACCCTCGCTGGTATCCGGATCCTCATAGATAATGATCAGGCTGTTATCATTGAAATCCTGCTTGGTTGTCAATATTGTGCACCTCCATGCTATAACTTGGTCATCTAGGGTTATAATCTTCTAATGGTATAGGTATATATGTATATCTCCATATGTCAATAGAACTAATTCTATATAAATAAAATATTAATTATGAAATAATATTAAAACTACTAGAGTATAATAGGGACGAGTATTAACCTAATTAAATAATAGAAAACTCTAGCATCTACTTATATTGCATGCAATATCAGGATAATAC